>CAJXCU010000100.1 GCA_913051935.1 uncultured Flavobacteriales bacterium | reverse complement strand
CCGCCCAAATTCGTTCTTCACGGACTTTCCTCTAAAAGCAAATTCCTAGCAGTAATAGCTAATGAGCAAATGGCGGCAGCGCTAAAGTTTAGAAATTATGATTTAAATTATGTTATGGGAGAGGGTGGACATACACTGAAGCATGCAGGTTCTATTTTTCCCGAAACAATGCGTTGGATTTGGAATGATCGGATATGAAGGACTGGGTGTCTCTCAAGAAGTTGATCATCGGGAAGGGGATACTATTAGACAAAGGTTCCAAGTTTCTAGTGATCTTGGGTTCTTTAGGGTACTTAGAAAATAATTCTTTATGCTGATGAAATATTAATCGGTAAGCTTGTTAAGCACTTTATGTTGGACTTGTATTGAGAGAAAGCTTTGTCTATTGTCAGTTGGTATGAATAATTTGCATAAATACGTCAGTTGTTTTGCACTTATTTATCTTTTGTCCTTGAGTGGGTTTTCTCAAGAAAAAGAGCAGCTTTTGCCTGAAATAAAGAGAATTCAGGATGCATACGAAGATAGTCTCAGAATTGCGTCAGCTCCTATTGTCAAACTTGGCAAGCAGTACAAGGAGGCTCTTAATCGCGAATTAGAAAAAGCGCAAGATGCTGGAGATTTTGAAGAGGTTATTGCGATCAAAAAAGCAGCTGATAAATTTAATAAAAGTAAACTGCTCGATGGTACTTCTGATTCGCCTGAGATAGAAAAACTTGAAAAAATTGTATCAAAACAACTTAAAATAAGATTGAAAGCTGCGGAAAAACCAGCACTTGATGCCGCCAAAAATCGAATTTCTCAGCTTAAAAAAAGTCTCAAAGAATTGACTCAAAATGGAGATTTTGAGTCAGCAGAAAAAGTCCATAATTATATCAAAAGTCTGCCATCTAAATATGATTCGATTTGGGTAACAAAAGAAATTAATCGACTAATTAACATTCCGGTTGTTCAGGGAGAAGCCTCACTTTCATCTACTTCAAACGAAAAAGATAATTTGAAATTGTTACCGCAGAAAACTGATGTACCAGAGATTTTGTCTGTAAGTATTGAACCAAAAAAAATCTCCATAAATGAGGCTTTCGAAATTTCGATCACTGCTGAATCAATTCATGAGTTAGATCAAATATTATATGGTTTTCAATTTAATGGAAGTGATGCATCAGATTTTGTAAATGTTGGAAGCTCCGAAATTGTATACTTAGGAGAAAGTAAATGGGCAATGTCATGCAAGATAAGGTTTGTAAATCCCTTTCAGGTGGGGACGCATGAATTGGTAATTTTAACTGTCGAAAATAAGCAATTGCAAAAGGTTTCAAATAACTGGTTTTCCTCTAGATCGAATAAACCAATAAAAATAACTGTCAGAGATTAGTTTTACACGAACGTGTATTGACTAAAAAATGATATAAAGATTCAGTTTCTTACGAAACAGCTATTATTAATCACGAATAATTTATCCTGAATGCTGCTTGTGATACACTATATGGTGTATCAGCGGTAGTATTGCTTTTGATATATTCCGCTTATGCTATGTGATACACCTCATGTGATACACCTTGAGCCTTTAAAGATGCAAAATGGAGCAAATTAAGCATTAGCAAGAAAAATAAAGATTTATGTAATCATCTTAAATGCAATGACTTGCAACATGTAGAACAATGTTAGTTTTCGATTTTGAAACCGTCGCGTCTACCAATTTCGCCACATCGGCATTGTGATTTTCAAGGCAGAATAAATCCTATACGAAGATTACCTTTAATCAAGATTGAGTGAGTATTTATTTCTAGAGCGAATGAACTTTTTTCGATGTTTGGTTTTTCTGGAGTTAACCCTATCTCTCCAGTTGATATAAGATTTGGGTTTGAGGTTTTTTTTCATGTGCCTTTTGACCTCATCTTCATTTAGCCCAGTTTGTTCGTAGATTTCCTCAAAGGTCACTCTGTCGGCCCAGGCGGCCCATATAATCCATTCTTGTGAACCTTTTTTGGGTTCTGGATTCTTTGTTAAAGTGAGTGGGGCTTTAGATTTTCTCTTCAATTTATTATTTTAAGCCCTGACAGGCCTTCGGTTAGATTTTCTGCTACCATGTTTGAGGAAAACTTTTTTGGACTCCTCTTTTGTTGATTTCAATTTTTTAATTGAGTGGATACGATCTCTCGCTGTCTTGTATGCTTCAGCATGATTAACAATCGGCTGTGGGTAATTTTTTCCTATCACACAGCCGTACATTGACTGTTCAAGTTGTGTCATTTTATGTGGCTCCGCCAGATGGTGATCGGGAACTGAATTAAGTTCTGGTAAGTAACTCTTGATAAAGATTCCTTGAGGATCTTGATCGGTTACCTGTTTGATTGGGGAGTAAATGCGTACTGTGTTCATTCCAGTGACACCTGCCTGCATTTGTATTTGGCTGTAGTGAATGCCAGGCTCGTAGTCTGTAAATAACCTGGCTAGTTCGATGGCGGGTTTTTTCCAATGAAGCCATAAATGATATGATGTAAAAGATACCAGCATGGCTCTCATTCTAAAGTTAATCCATCCTCCATCATTGAGAGCTCGCATACAGGCATCAATTATAGGATACCCGGTTTGACCATTAAGCCATGCCTCATAGTATTCTGAATTAAATGACTCTTCACGTAAACCATCATAAGCCTTGTTAATATTCTGATGTTCAATTTCAGGTTCATCTTCGAGCTTTTGAATGAAGTGACAGTGCCATCGAAGCCGGCTCTGACAACCCCCTTTCTCCCCCATGTATTCCGCCCAAATTCGTTCTTCACGGACTTTC
>CAJXCU010000099.1 GCA_913051935.1 uncultured Flavobacteriales bacterium | reverse complement strand
TCTACCACGAGTTGGACGCATTCATTGAGAGAGATTGAAGCGATTTGGAAAAGCGTATCTATTCAATAAACGTAATCGTTTACAATCATTTATAGGCTCCTTTATTCAATTCTTTGAGCTTCTTATATTTCATTTTTTTTGCAAAGGCAGAATTTTTACAAACAACGAATCCATAGTACCCATCAAGGAAACCTAGTTTTAGAATATAATCTCTAATAAATTTGAAGATTGATTTGTAGGCGATTTTAAAAATTGAACTTTTTTCGCCTTTTTCAAATGCCGCTTTTGCACTTATGTCGGTGAAAAAATCAATCTGTTTTAAATGTTCCGCTATGGTATAAAATGAATAGTGAAGGATATCATATTCAATATGACGAACAGTTGTTCCCTTTTTCATTATTACTTTATCATGAGGGTTTGTTCCCCCCCAGCTCCCGAGCCGCGTATCCCATAGTCGAAGTTTTTTGTCGGGATACCATCCGCAATGTTTGATCCATTGACCACAATAATTTGTAAGTCTGTTCATGGTATATCCGTCAGCAGTCCAGTTTTCTTTTATTGTTTTCACGTGAGACTCAAGCTGCTCGCAAAGTGCTTCATCCGCATCTAGTGACAGGACGTACGGAAATTTTGCTTGCTGTATAGCCCAATTTTTTTGTTCTATGTGCCCTTCGAATTTATGCTGGATAAATCGCACATTGAATTGCGAACAAATCTGCTCTGTTCGATCCTTTGAAAAGGAGTCTACAACGACAATATCGTCTGCAATATTTTTAATTGAACCTAAACACCTTGCGATATTTTTTTCTTCGTTGAAAGTAATGATGACCACAGAAAGGTTTGTCATTATGAAAAATTTGAATAAAATTCTGGTTAAATGTAGTAATTAAATTGTCTTCGGGACATTCATGATTTGTTGTCGATATAGTCTTTATCTTTCAAAGATGTCTAACTTTATATTAAGAAATATAAAGTATTATCCTATATAAAAGTTGAACCTAATTCGTCATTAATGAGCAAGGCAATTGAATACGCAATTCGTTCTCACCTTCATTTGGCGATTTTCAGCTTTGTATATGTGTTGGGTCTCTATAAAGAGAATGCATATGCAACCTACTACGCTTTGATGTTTGCATTCGGGATTTTGAGCATATACAATTTCCATCGTCTATGGAAACTAAGGCGAGGAGATTTGCCTAATGGGATTTTAGTTTGGTTGAAGAATAATGAGTTTTCCGTTGCCATTCTTTCTCTTAGCTCAATTGTAATTACTATCTATTTATATGTAAGCTATTTTTCACAGCAATATCGGATTCATTTATTATGTATTATTTGTGTAATGATATGTATTCTTTATGTGTACAGGATACGCCGGTATAGTCTTCGAGAAATCCCATACCTTAAAATATTCTTAGTTTTTGGCATTTGGTCCTTTTTACTGCATGTCATGCCATATATGCTTTTCGGTACACTGGTATTTCCATTGGAAGGACTTTTACTTTTGTTTGCCATTCTTGTTCCTTCCGATATGAAAGACATTGATTTTGATCCGGAGGAGATGAAAACAATTCCTCAGCTAATAGGGATAAATAATTCATTAAACTTAATTCGTATGCTCTCTCTATTGGGCATATCGTATTCGGTGATTGTATACGATGAACTTATGTGGGCTTGGTTGGTGAGCTTTAGCTATATGCTCTTCCTAACTTTTTTTCATTCTAGAATAAACAAAGATTATTTTTTTGTTTGGATTGACGCTTGTTTTTTGATCGTGGGTATTGTTTTGTTTTGCTCCTGAAATTGGAGGCAACAAAAAGCCCGGAGTATTCCGGGCTATCTGTGTTAAAAAACATTGAATTATGAAAAAGTAAGTGTTAAAAAATTAAAAAGTAAGAAAGTATATTTCTTTATTTTAATTCATTCATTGCAAGTTTTGTGCCAAAAAAAGCACATGATATTTTTGAAAAATCTAATCTTTAGTTCACAGCTTTATATCATGAATCACAATAACTATCTTTACACTCTTAAAAATCGTTATGGAGTACAACTTTAGGGAAATAGAGTCGAAATGGGTTTCGTTCTGGCAGGCAAATAATAGTTATCGGGTTTCTGAGGATTCAGTTAAAGAAAAGTACTATGTTTTGGATATGTTTCCCTATCCTTCGGGTTCAGGACTTCATGTAGGTCACCCTCTGGGATATATCGCTTCAGATGTAATAGCAAGGTATAAAAAGCTACAAGGATACAATGTACTTCACCCTATGGGATATGATTCTTTTGGACTCCCAGCTGAGCAGTATGCTATTCAAACTGGACAGCATCCTGCGGTTACGACCGAGAGGAA
Source organism: uncultured Flavobacteriales bacterium (assembly GCA_913051935.1). Taxonomy (GTDB): domain Bacteria; phylum Bacteroidota; class Bacteroidia; order Flavobacteriales_D; family Crocinitomicaceae; genus UBA952. The sequence continues at coordinate 1,192 of CAJXCU010000099.1, read as the reverse complement.
TATCAAACGCTACAGAAGTCAGCTTGATCAACTTGGCTTCTGTTATGACTGGGAAAGGGAGGTCCGTACTTCATCACCAGAATATTATAAGTGGACACAATGGATATTTAAGCAATTATTTGATTGTTATTATAACGAAAAGTCGAATAAAGCGGAGCGGATTTCTGCCTTGATAGAAGAATTTGAGGCAAATGGAAATACCGACCTTAAGGCGTCTAATGATTGTGAAATTGAATTCACTTCGATGGAGTGGAAGTCTTTTGATTCTAAGAAAAAAGAGGACATTTTACATAATTATAGGTTGGCTTATCTAGCTGATAGCTGGGTAAATTGGTGCCCTGATCTCGGTACCGTTCTTGCCAACGACGAGGTGGTCAATGGCAAGTCTGAGCGCGGTGGGTACCCTGTAGTTCAGAAAAAGATGCGCCAATGGTCAATGCGTATAAAAGCTTATGCTGAAAGGTTGCTACAGGGGCTAAACGAAATAGACTGGACAGATTCTCTCAAGGAGCAGCAGAGAAATTGGATTGGAAAATCAGTGGGTTGTTCTGTAATATTTGACATCGAGGGTTACGACCATCCTTTAGAGGTTTTCACTACTCGGCCGGACACTATATTCGGTGTTTCCTTTATGGTATTAGCACCAGAACACCCGTACGTTGCTCATATCACAACAGAGAAAAATAAAGAGTCCGTATTAAAGTATCAGCAGGTAGCAGCTAAAAAATCTGAACGTGATCGCCAAAGTGATGTGAAAACAATTACCGGTGAAAATACCGGGGCATTTGCCATACATCCTTTGAGCGGTGAAAAAATTCAAATATGGATCGCGGATTATGTTCTTGCCTCTTATGGAACGGGTGCAGTTATGGCCGTTCCATGCGGAGATCAACGGGATTATGATTTTGCATGTCATTTTGATATATCCATTAAAAATATATTTAAAGATGTTGATCTTTCCGAGGGTGCACACACTGAAAAAGTTGGGACATTGAAAGATTCTTCCTTTTTAAATGGGTGTTCTGTTCCTGAAGGAATACAAAAATCAATTGAGACATTAGAATCAAAAGGTTTTGGAAAAGGGAAAACAAATTACAGGCTTAGGGATGCTGTTTTTTCTCGTCAAAGATATTGGGGTGAACCTTTTCCAATATACTATAAGGATGAGCTCCCCTGTGCTGTTGAGGATCAA
>CAJXCU010000098.1 GCA_913051935.1 uncultured Flavobacteriales bacterium | reverse complement strand
AATATTTTCCCAATATGTACGAACCTGTAGGATATGAAACCTATGCAGATTCCGAGGCTTTTGCAAATGGTATCGAAGCACAACTTCCTGTAGAGGGTTCTATAAATAGAGGTTGGGTTCCTTATGATTATCCGGATAATAATGAAGGTTACGAAGCAGCGAAAGCTGATTTAAAATCCCCCATTGAAATTAGCTCTGAAAATGGTAAACAAGGAAAAGAATTATACGGAATCTATTGTGCTGTTTGTCACGGAAACAAGGGTAACGGTCAAGGTATATTGATGACTAGAGAAAAATATTTGGGGGTACCCAGTTATTCGGATCGAGATATCACCCCAGGAAGTATTTATCATGTTCTTATGTATGGTAAAAACGCAATGGGATCTCACGCAGGACAAGTAAATGCTACCGAAAGATGGCAAATTGCTCAGCATGTAATGGATTTGAGACAAAACCTAATTGGTAAATAATTTATTTAACGACGGTATGTATTATTTTACAAATAAATTAAAAACCTTTTCCATCTCCTTGATGGTTGTTGGGTTTTTAGGTTTGACCTATGGATTTTTAACCGCTCCCGATAACGTGGAAGAAGCCGCTATGATGACTGCAGATGCGCATCATGGTGAAAGTCACGGAGAAGGTCAAGGAGAGGGTCATGGGGACACTCACACCGACCACGACAAAGAATACATCTCAGATTTTCATGAAGCCGGACATAACGAATCAGCCTCCGCTCAAGGAGCCGAACATGGTGGAGACCACCAAGGTGAACATTTGTTACACCAATTGCAAAACAAACCATGGGCAGCCCTCTATGTAGCCGCCTTCTTTTTTATGATGATCGCCCTGGGAACATTAGCTTTTTACGCGATAAATCGTGCTGCTCAGGCGGGATGGTCTCCTGCTCTGTATAGAGTTATGGAAGGAATTACTGGCTATCTTTTACCCGGTGCGTTGATTGTTTTTGTAATACTTGTTCTTTCTGGTATGCATCTCAATCACTTGTTTATCTGGATGGACCCAGAGGTGGTGGCCCACGACAAACTTATTCGAGGGAAAGTTGGATTCCTAAATGTCCCTGGATTTTTATTCCGTGCGCTGATTTACATTGGCGGCTGGGCGACTTATCGTTATTTTTCAAGAAAATTTTCCTTGGCGCAAGACCAAGCAAATGATATTTCAAATCACAAAAAGAATTTTAGAATCTCAGCAGGGTTTTTGGTCTTTTTCATCATTACCGAATCCATGATGTCATGGGATTGGGTCATGTCTATCGATCCCCATTGGTTCAGTACCTTATTTGGATGGTATGTTTTTGCCAGTATGTTTGTTTCCGGCGTTACTGCTATCGCCTTAATCACCATTTATCTTAAATCCAAAGGCTATCTGGAAAAAGTCAATGACAGCCATATACATGATCTAGGAAAATTCATGTTTGGAATTAGTGTTTTTTGGACCTATTTATGGTTTTCACAATTCATGCTCATATGGTATTCCAATATTCCAGAGGAAGTCACTTACTTCATCACTAGAATCGAGGACTATAACCTACCGTTTTTTGGTATGTTGGTTATGAACTTTATTTTTCCGTTGTTGATTTTAATGAATAGTGATTACAAGCGTATCAATTATTTTATTGTGATGGCAGGTATTGTAATCTTACTTGGACACTATATAGATGTATTCAACATGATCATGCCCTCGGCAGTAGGAGACCAATGGTTTATTGGTTTAGCTGAGATAGGAGGCTTTTTATTCTTTCTAGGCCTGTTTATATTTATTGTATTTAAAGAAATTTCAAAAGCGCCACTTCATGCTGCGGGAGATCCATTCATGGGAGAGAGTGAACGCTTTCACTATTAATAATTAATGTTAAGATAAATGACGATTTTATTGACACTTACGGTTTTAGCGTTGATTGCAATTGCCATCTGGCAAATTACCAAGATATTTGAATTGTCTCAACCTAAAAAGAAGAACACCCAAATAGCCGACGACGATGACAACCGTTGGAATGGGCAGTTGATGTTTGCTTTTTTGATTTTCATCTTTGGGATTACCATTTTTTCTTTTTGGAAGTGGGGCGACGTGCTTTTACCTGGAGCTTCATCCGAGCACGGGATGGAATATGACAATCTGATGTGGATTTCATTTGCCATCATTTTCTTTGTCCAAACCATTACCCAAGCTCTTCTGCACTATTTTGCATATAAGTACCGTGGTGAAAAAGGGAAAAAAGCATTGTTTTATGCCGATAACGATCGATTAGAAGCCATTTGGACCATCATTCCTGTGATTGCATTGGCGGGACTTATCCTTTATGGATTGTATACTTGGACAGACATCATGACTGTTGAAGAAAACGAAGACGCTTTGATTGTTGAGCTTTACGCCCAGCAGTTTAACTGGAAAGCACGGTATGCCGGTGAAGATGGAGTACTAGGCGATGCCAATGTACGCTTTCTACAAGACTTTGATGGAAAAAACCTTGTAGGTATTGATGTGACAGACCCTAATGGTTTTGACGATGTAGTGGTCCAGGAACTCCACCTACCTAAAGGTAGAGAAGTCATTTTCAAGATGCGATCGCAAGACGTTTTGCATTCTGCCTTTATGCCACATTTCCGTGCGCAGATGAATTGTGTGCCAGGGATGATCACTGAATTTGCTTTTACTCCCACCGTAACAACAGAGGAAATGCGACAAACAGCAGACGTCAAAGCAAAGGTGAAAAAAATCAATACCATCAGAAGAGAAAATAGTAAAGCACTTATCGCAAAAGGAGAGGAAGCTTTAGAGCCTTATATCTTTGATTATTTGTTACTTTGTAATAAAATTTGTGGTGCGTCACATTACAATATGCAAATGAAAATAGTCATAGAAACACCAGAAGAATTTGAAAAATGGATGATGGATCAGCAAACTTTTGCCGAAGTCATTCAATAATATATTAATGTTGTTTACTTGGTGTAATTTCTCAAGGTATTTTTTGTCTTCTACTGAACACACTAAGACCTTGTTATATTGCTCAATAATTTGCTCTGCCTTAGTTAATCTTTTAATTTCAATTCTGTCAATTAAACGATTAATTAAAGGTCTTTTAGTCTCGCTTCGTCTTTTAAAATAAAGTGAAAAAGCATCTGGTAAGTCAAGAATTTTAGGAATATTTAAGTGGGATGTATATTGACTCATCCGCAAATGTTGAGTATGAACCACATCAATAGCATAATGTTCTACAGCCCAATTCACAATCCTTTTCATTTTAAAACTCTTGAAGTAGGCTAATTGCAAAGGTGTACTTGAAAGTAATGCAGGGATACAATTTATTACAGACATCCAACGAGGGAGATAAATCAACTCAATCTCCTTAAAAAATGGTGTAATCTCCTTAAGGTATTCTAGTTCTTCTCTTTTCTCATAGAAAGTAACTAGATAAAGTTTATGTTTTTTGGCTAATCTTCGAGTTAAATTATAAATTTTAAGCTTATCTCCCCTGTAGGGTGGATAAGGAAATCGATTAGCAACAAACAAGATATTCACCGTTGCGAAGATACGAGAGGTATTTGTATTATCAGCATTGTAATCTAATGTGTTTTGAGTATCCTCATTATCATTACTTTTGCATTAAAGAATGAATAATTTTAAATTAAATACCATTGAGGAGGCCATTGAAGAAATTCGAAATGGTAAAATGATCATTGTAGTGGATGATGAAGATCGAGAGAATGAGGGTGATTTTTTAACAGCAGCTCGCAATGTTACCACTGAAATGGTTAATTTCATGGCTACTGAGGGTCGTGGGCTTATATGTGTACCACTAACTGAGGAACGTTGTGACAAATTGAA
>CAJXCU010000097.1 GCA_913051935.1 uncultured Flavobacteriales bacterium | reverse complement strand
AATTTTTGTTTGCAAATATGTTACTTTTTTGAGGGAAATCAAAATAAGAAGCATCACCTCCCGAGATTAAAATTTTCAAATCACCAAAGTCTTTCTCATAACGCAGAATCATGCCTTTTATTTCATGTTGTATACCATTGATAACGCCTGAATGCATTGATTTATTTGTGTCTGCTCCAATAATTGCCGCAGCAGATTTAAAATCCAACATCGGTAATTGACTTGTATGCTCATGAAGCGCTTTGTAACGCAATTCTATCCCAGGAGCAATTGACCCCCCGAGATAAAGATTGTTTTCTGATAGAAAGTCAAATTTAATGCAGGTGCCGATATCCACTACAAGACAATTCTGGGATTCAAATAATTTAAATGCTGCTGCCATATTACAAAGGCGGTCAACACCAATGGTTTCCATAGATCCATATGCACTTTTGAATGGCAATTTAGATTGATGTGTTATTTGATGAAAGCTTCCACCACTGTTGATAAAGAGTTGCTTGAAGTTTTCGTTTAAAACAGAGGCGCAAACAACATCAGCATCCGAAATAGTACTCAATGCATCAGAGACATGAGCAAAGCGATGGACACTCTGAATCTGACTGTTTTTTATGTGAGCTACTTTGACTGAAGTATTACCGGCGTCAACGATTACAAAAGGTTTTACGCTTGATGTCATTATACAAAGATACAAGTAACCCCATATTTTTACTGATTATTTGCGTACTAAACTAAAATATTCATATTTTTGCCTCCGCTATGGCTGGTACCTTAGCTCAGTTGGTAGAGCAATGGACTGAAAATCCATGTGTCCCTGGTTCGATTCCTGGAGGTACCACAAAAGTAAAAGCCCCTCAGTTATTTGAAGGGCTTTTTTTGGTTTCCAAAATAAGAAGAAACTTATTAAGAAACAGGAGAGCTTATTTGAGTGGTGTCAAAAATTGTTTACTTTGTTCTGTTGCTAATTTTTCTTGTTTCTGGTGAACCTCTATTACAAGTCTCTTTAATTCATTTCGTTTGGTGTAATAGTCTTTCGTTCGTGTTTGTAATTTATTATTAAACATTGTCATTGTATTTTATTTATTTCTTGTTTAAACTCTTTGTCATTGATCGGGAAATAATTTTCTTCCGATATTTAAAATATGTCTTCGTGAATTTGGTCTTATTTTTAAAAGTTTGGTTTGTGCATGATAACGAGACATATTGTTGTTGCTATTTAATTCATTTCTATTTTATTCCTCTTGTTCTTTAATGGTACAAATTTAAGCTGGCTAAGGGGCAACTACCCAAAAAAAGTATTGCTCGTGTCGAAAATACAGAGCTTTGTATAGGCGTATCTAAGTGGTTTTCGGTATCCCTGACGGAAGTGGTAAGTGGACTAGGGTAGTTTTATTGTGATTAGCGCCGATCCTATATTTCAAGCCCTGTTCCGAACTGAATTAAAAATATTGCTATTGGCTAGCATGCATCCTAAACGATAATTGATTGAAGAATAAAAACGAACCCACCCATGTTCAATGATATATTTTCGTCCTGCGAAACCAATTAATCAAGAAGAAACACAAGGCAAAATAATATCAGGTGGGCCGTTTTCATTTGTTTGTTGTTTGCTGTATGACTCAAAAGTAGACACTGAGTTTCAATAAGGTTACGTTTTTTCACATTCATTAGAGCATTTAGGGGTTTGAATATAGAACAAGCTAAGTAGTATTACTTAGTGCATTACTCCGAAATAAATATGATAGATAATGGTTACCAATTAACTCCAAAATTTTAATTGCACAGTATAAAAATTGCTAAATTCGAAGGAAATAAATATTAAAATTATGGGATACACAGAAATGATAATCTACAGCGAAGATTATCTAGGAAAAGATAATGCATATGGAGCTCCGGAAGTGCAAAGAATAAATGGAGATTATATGAATAGTGAGTTTATAATAGACCGTATTTACGATGGGGAATATACTGGTAAGGATGGGGAAACATATTATGAATCTTATCGATGGGAATATGACGTAGCGGCAGAGGATCGAAATGAAAATGTTGTTGACATTCAAATTATTGTTGAGCGATATGAGAATGGAGATTATAAGACTGGTTAATTTAAATGGAGCTTTACATTAAAGCCACAAAAAAAGGCCCGAAGGCCTTCTTATAACTAAACTATAAACTATGAAAAAAGATGCTTAACTAATTACTTTTAATTTGCGGATTCCGAGAACCTCATTCTTGCGAATGAACCTAACAATGTATACCCCTTCTTGAAGGTTTGAAGCGGTAATGTGCGTCTGTCCTTCCTCAACTGAAATGACTTTCATTTCATTTGTGCTGGCAAGTACCATTTGTACCTCTGTTACCTCAGCCCAATCTGGCCAGTTCATTTTTACTTTACCAATAAATGTAGGGTTCGGAAAAATATTGGCTCTAAACAATTCTGAAACTGAAGGATTTAAGAGGTTCCCAGAGACCGTAGACTCGACACCAAAAGGCTGCTTTTGCACCATGTTATCTTGACTTACTGCGTGTCCAGAAATTAAAAGAAATGTGCCTAAAAAAATGTTTGTAATTGTTGCTTTCATTTTGTTTTTTTTTGTTGTTTGAATAATTGTTTTTGTTTTACGGGTCAAAGATGAATACTCTTGAGATGTATTCTTTCAAACTTGCAAGGACTTGTGGTATAAATAACCGATTGCACCCAAAAAAAACTAAGTAGTAACACGTAATACCCAATGGGTACTTATGGAAGTATAAAAAGCAAAATTAAGCGATAAAGCACTGTAAAATAGAATTTTACAAAACAAAAACACGTAAGAAATAAAAAAGAATAAAATTATTGATTCATGAGTTGGTTTAAATCCAAATGCAAGGATGAAAGACGCTCCAAATAAGTCTGTCTTGTTTCTTCAGAAAGATTTGGAAGGGCAAGCAATCGCTCATATGCTTTTCGAATTTGGACCGTATCTCTTTCGGATATATTAAAATCTAAAATCGCGGCATTCTTTTCTAGAACTAGAATCAAGTTTGAAAATTTCGGATATCTATCTGCAATCGTATCACCATACGCTATGGCCTTCAGATATGCTCCTGAGGCATCATATAGCTGTTGAACATCCGCCAGACAATACGCTGAAAGCGTATCCTCTGGAAAATTCTTGTAAAATTTCAAATTCAAATTAATAAGCTCCATTCGCTTTACCGAAAGATCTGTCTTAAACTTGATTCGTTCCTCGGAAGTCAGTGACGCCGTATTATGGCCCTTTTCAAGAAACAACTTCAACATTTCATTATTTAGAGATCTTATCTCATTGATTTGGCTTTGCCTGTTTTGCACCTCAGGTTTGACATTCATCGAGCTATCGGAAGAACAGGATGTAATTAAAACTATAAGGATAAGAGAACTTGCTGTATATTTCATTTTTTGACTTTTTTAGGAAACCGCATTTTATAGTCGATTTCAATTTCTCCGCTTGTGATGTTATTCAGCTTTTTTCGAATTAGTTTTCTTTTCAAAGGACTAAGGTGATCCGTGAATAGAATGCCTTCAATATGATCGTATTCGTGTTGAAAAATTCGAGCGGCATAGCCTGAATAGCTTTCTTCCTGCAATTCCCAGTTTTCATCAAAGTAAGTAACCGTAATATCTGGCTTTCGTGATACATTCTCTCTAATTTTTGGAATCGATAAACAACCCTCTTGAAATGACCACTCCTTTCCATGCTCTTCCTCAATAATAGGATTAATGAATACTTTTTTAAAATTCTCAATACCCTCAGCCAATGGATCATCCTCTTCCTCATCATCTTCGGCAAATGGGCTACCATCGACAATGAACAACCTAATGTTTTTTCCAATTTGGGGTGCAGCAAGACCAACTCCCTTTGCCTTGTGCATCGTTTCAAACATATCGGAAATTAATTGTTTGAGGTTTGGATAGTTTTCATCGATCTCTTCACATTCTTTTTTTAAGATTGGATCGCCAT
>CAJXCU010000096.1 GCA_913051935.1 uncultured Flavobacteriales bacterium | reverse complement strand
TGATACATCGAATCAATATCAAACATAAACCTTCCAATATTGGTCTTACCTAAGTGCTTTATTTCAGAATCCTTGTCAATTAAATACGTGTTTTGAATATTTTTGAGGCTTGAGGATTCGATATTAATCTTAGCCGGACCAAACTCAGCTTTCTTTCGGTAAGCCGCAAATGCAAAATCACAAGACTCAAGGCGTGTATTCTCAACGCTAATCACAGATTTATCCTTTGAAGCAATAGCAATAGAGGCGCGTTTTATGCTGCATTTCTCAATATTTAATACGGAGTGCTCACCTCCTGAAATACCTTTGTCTCCCGAGTCAACTATTTCACAAGACTCAATATCAATTTCACTTCCAGAAAAATCAATACAGTCATTTCCTGTAGCTCGAAATGTAGAGTTTTTCAATTTTCCCGTGCAAAAATCGGCATCAAAACCATCAGAGTAGGTTTGGTCAATTAGAATACCATCCATATCAAAGTGACATCGGATTAAATTGAGAGCATCTTCACTTCTTGCATTCTTAAAGGAGCAATTCCTGAGACTGACCTTTCCTTCATAAATGGTAACTCCCCCGGTCAAGGTCCATGTTTTTGTATTGGCATCTGTTAGGTTTGTGCATATTACGTTATTCATCTGAATAGAATCTCCATTTGGAAATAATACGAGCCCCCCTCCTTTCGGCCCAATTCCATTAATTCGAATGGGGTTTTCTTTTACACCGAGCATTTTAACTGACCCATAGCAAACAAATCGTGCTCCATTGCTTAGCGAAATCTTGACACCTTCTTCGATAATCACGTGCTTATTCCTAGGAATAAATAAAGTTTCCGTGAAAATATATACTTCATTGGCTTTAAAGCGGACCTCATTATCATTTGAAACAAATTGACTTCCTCTAAAGTCCATTATAGATTTATAAGTCACCGGAGGGAAAGGGCTTACTTTAAAAGAGAGCAATGAATCTCCTGTGATCTGCGTTTTGTAAAAAATATTTCGAGGTCTAAATGGAAAGGATACTTCCCTTTTCACTGACTCATTAACATAGGCAGCCAAGGTGAATTTTTTATCTAATGGAAAAATAAAATCCTTATTGGCTCTTGTAGAATAACCAACAACCTCTATTGGCGACAGTAAGTAATTTTCAAAACAGAATGTTCCTGAGGAAGAATCAGCTTCAACCGTATATACCTTCAGCGCTACCTCATCAAATACTACATTCTGAGGAGTATTTACGTACCTTTTATTTCGAGAAATCTTCCGAGATGTTAATGGCTGCTTTTCATATTTCTTTACTTTTTCTCTGACATTATACTGATTGAGTAAAAAATAGTCCTTATTTAAAGAATATAAAGGGTATTCATGCTTTAAAAGAGACTCGAAATAACGAATGTCTTGTTCAAGTGCTAAAAATGTCTCCCTCATGTAATCCTCTGATGAGAATCGCTTCAAATACTTAATGTACAATTGATTGAATTCTTGATTTAAAAAAAGTGCATCAAAACTTGAGAAATCATCTTCTTCGCGCCATCTTGGCGAAATTCCTAGTAACTCATAATGTATCGATGGTTGTCCAGAAAAGCAGTCGTATGCCACAGGTTCAAGAACGCCATTTATTGGATTCAGATAGTTTCGTTGATTGTGCCATATTAGGCCATGTGTTGCATTCATCACATCGCATAAGGCTATGAAGCGGGCCATTTTATCAAGGTCTAAATATTCCTGAAATGCAGTGTCGAGATTTCTAAATCGTGACATATGACTTTGAGCTAAAACAAATTGATTCAAAAGCGTAGGGCTTTTTCTCGTTCTTTTTTTGCCAAATGGCAAAATCTCTGCTGACTCAAGATACGGGAATTTCTTAAAACCTTGCTGATATTTTTGTTGATCGTAATACCCTTGCCAAACACCACTTTCGTCAAATTTAACGATTGGACCTTCTCTTCGTTTGCGGTTTTCCAAAAGACGCTTGTCAAAATGTTCTTCTAATGCATAAACTCCCCTATTCACGCCATTAATGTATACAACCTTAAACTGATATCGAGTCGTCAGGACATCCTCCTTCTCAAAAAGCTTATGACCAAACCACTCCATCATAAAAGATCGGGTACGAGGATCCTGTATAGAAAACTTTTTCATCCCATGGTAGGCATTACTTCCCTTAATCTTGATTCTAAAAGACCACTTTTCGCCATCTAGGTGATCTACCCAGTCTCCCTTTAATCGAAGAGAAACTGGAACCGGAATGCCGTCTAAATTAACCGAAGCTTTAAAATAGGTTTTTAAATCTGAAGTAATTACCTCTTGACTAAGTGCGCGGCCTCTGAATTCAGTAATGCTATCTAAAGCACTTTGAGGAATGTTAATTCTCAAAATATCTTTTTCTGCAATTCCCTCGGGCTTCTTATTATTTCTAAAACAATCAATGGATAAATCATCTAGGTAGGCAGCTTCTTTGAGAGGATTCCAAAGGTATACAGTAACATATTCATAATCGCGTTTTGCAACAAAGCTACATTTAACCAACTCCCATTCTACTTTTTCTTCAAGCGAAATTTCATTGCTTTCGTATTGAACTTCGTCCTTTGAGGCAATAACAAGTTTCCCTCGAGCACTACCTTTCTTCCTATATACAGAGGCATAAACGACATCACCCTGCTTTATAGAATCGATCCGTAAAGATGGGCCATACTGTTGAAATTCGGATAATTTAAATCCATAGCTTCCTGTTCGACTGTAATCATCTGTTCTACATTTTGCATTGGATAAATATTGATTGCCCTCCTGAAATTTGTTCCCGGAAATAGTTTCGCCGCCGCATAGGACATGAAGATTGAACTCCTGAATTTTATTTTCACGGCAAGCAAAAAATAGAATAGATACTAAAACACAAAAGGTGGTCAGCCTCATAAAAAGAATATTAGGGGACAAATGTAAAGAAATATTACCTGAGGAGTCTCACCAACATACTCCGCATTTGATTTGAATGTAAACCACTCGATATGCTAAAAACTTTAATGGCAGAACAAGAGACTTATTGTAATAATTGAAAGAATAAAAAGTAAAAAGAATCAATTTTCAAGCTTGTAAGAAATACCTATCCCCAAAACTGACTTGAATTGAGTTCTAGGACCAACATTACCGTTACTATCCCGAATTTGAATATCATCATCATAAATCAAATTCCATTGTGCTGTTGCTGAGAACAAGGAATTTACACGAAAAACAAAAACCAGCTCAGCATTGACATCGATATTTTGAGGATTGTTTAAGTAATTACTGAAGAGCTCGAGCTTTGACTTCATCTCTATATTTTTCATCAGCTCTGCATTCCATTTGAACTTTATGAAAGCACCAAATTCGTGTCGAATTCGTTCGCCCTGCTCTACCCCAAATGAACCAATCTGAGATAAAGAATCATCCATTACAAAAGTTGTTTTCGCTGCAAAAGGCGCACCGAAAATAGAGAAATTCGCATCCTTAACGTAATCCGTTCCAAGGGCAAGGTTCATGTAACCCGGTGCCATAAACTTGGATACAGGAATTGAATCATTAGGATAGGTAAACCCATCGGCAAACTGCGTTTTAAAACCAGCATTCAAACTGATCAAAAACTTTTTAGAAATACGCATACCTACTTTGGATGATAAGTCAATTTTATCATCGGTTTTCTGATACATAAAAGCATCTGACTCATCTAAGTATTTTATACCTCCAAAAGCTAAAGATAAATCATTGGACCAATTCCATATTTCTTTATTGAAAGTTGCACTTGCTCGAATTGATGCATTTAAAGCAATATTATTCCGCCCACCAGCATTCCAATTTATAAAAGAGCTTTGCGCTCCGTTTAAGGAGTAAAGTGATTTCAATTTCCAATTGCATGAATTCAAGCTATCCAATTTGGTGGAGTCCACGCGCAATGAATCCAATTGCTGTGCGGACATACAAAAAATGTTAAACAAAAAAAGGATGACTAGAAATGA
>CAJXCU010000095.1 GCA_913051935.1 uncultured Flavobacteriales bacterium | reverse complement strand
CCCCTAGTCGAAGTAGCCTGATTACTGGGATGTACCCTACAACACTTGGTACACAGCATATGCGAGCCTATAAAAAGTCGGCAGAAAATAATGCAATTAATTCGCACAATTCGCTACCATATTATAGCGCTAAACCAAAAAAACCAATTCGTTTCTTCACTGAAGACCTTAGAGCCAACGGATATTATTGCACTAACAACTCTAAAGAGGATTACAACATGATAACCTCTCCATTAGCCTGGGATGAAAGTAGTCAAGAAGCACACTGGAGAAATAGGCAAGACGGTCAGCCTTTTTTCTCTATATTCAATTTTAATGTAACACATGAGTCAAGTATTTGGAAGAACAAGACTACATATTCAAAAGAAGAATTGGAAAATGTTCTAATCCCGAATTTTTTTCCTGATGATGACGGCATCAAAAGTGATCTACTGACCAACTACAAAAATATTGAAAAATTAGACGAAAAAATTGGCGTCATTATTGACCAGCTAAAAGCGGATAGCTTATATGAAAATACGATTATATTTTTCTTCAGCGACCACGGAGGCCCATTCCCACGATATAAACGGTCCATTTATGAAACTGGTCTTCGTGTTCCAATGATAGCGAAGTGGATTGATGATGCTCGAGGCGGAAACGCCTATCAGCTCGTCAGCTTTGTTGATTTTGCGCCTACCATACTTGATGCTGCAAATGTTGAAAGAGAATTTCCATTTGAAGGTGTTTCTTTTTTTAAAAAGGATCAGCGCCAATATGTTTATGCAGCTACGGATCGTTTTGATGGAGGTACAGATAAGCGCAGAAGTATTCGAGGAAGCAATTTTAAACTGATTTACAACGGTGATACTACAACTTCCGTTTATAATCCAGTGATCTACCGTCAACAAATGAAAACGATGCAGGTATTGGATTCTCTTCAGGAAAAACGCGAGTTGAATACCTATTTTTCGAGTTGGTTCTCGAAACATAAGGATCGTTTTGAGTTGTATGAAGTTTCGGAAGACTATTATGAGACTAACAACCTAATAAATAATCCTAAATATGAACGAATTTATAATACATTACAGTATCATTTATTTACGTGGATGGAGGATTCTGATTTTGGCAATATGAGCGAATCAGCTATGTTAGATTCTATGTTTACCAGTTCCATGTCTATACCAAAATTAAATATGCCAAAACTTATTATGAATGATGCAGGTTATCTTATTGAATCCAATAATTTATATACTTCCGTGGGCTGGCGTAATAAGAATGAATCAGTTTGGAATATTTATACGGCAAACAAGTTAATTCAACCTGAGGATGATTTCGAGGTCGTACTCTTTCGACCTGGATATAAAATACTCATTCAACCCTTTAAAAAATAGCTTACAATCAAGTTACTCAACGAGGAAGGGAATGTTGGCTACAGAGCTTTGTCCTTTTTCGTTTTTTACATATGCAAAAATGCGGTAAGCTCCTTTTTTCTTTGGAATTATAAAGGTCAGTTCAGTATCACTTTTCTTCACGATGTCAAACTCTATTGGGTCTGGTGATATCTGAATGTCACCACCAATTTTATCGCTAAAGGCTTCCGGAAATAGTACGTATTCAACTATTACTTTCTTGTTGTTATATTTATTGTATTCAATACTTAAGGTCGCCTGTGTCGAAGGAGCAAGGATATGGTCTTTTCTCCATCCTATGTTTTTTAATGATATATTTCTTATTGAAGGGGCGCGTGATTGTGGCCATTCTCCCGTCCAGCAATAATGCATCACATCAACTGCCTCTGTTGGCTTTCCATTGCTGAGGAACATCCCATGCCAGGTAGCAGTTGATTCTTGTTTTTGCCCCCAAAGAAAGCAGTAGCTACCTAGACAACGTTCTTTGTCTTTTTCAATCAGCTCTAGATATCTTCGCTTTCGTTGGTCTGCTTTTACGCCGTTTGGCGGTTCAATCTTCGCTTTCCATGATGTTTTTTTGGCTTCAAAAGGTCCATTTACGCCCCATTCGGAAACGATGTAGGGTTTATCCCAATTAAACTTTCTGAGATTTGCTCCAGCATTTTCGATTGAACCATAAACATTTAGCCCAAGTATATCGACACTTGGACAATATTTTTTTATGTGAAAGGCTTTTGATGGATCAACCCCAGCAATTACAGTCATTGTTGGATGATTCGGATCCACCTCCTTAATAAATTTCGCAAGTATTTCGATGGTTTCCCATACTTTAAAATTACTATATTTGAGATCAACCTCATTACCAATACCCCAGACCAATAATGCTGGGTGGTCCTTATATTTCAAGACTTCGTTCTTTAGGTATTCAATTTGACCTTTAACTGCATATTCGTCATTATAATCCATCCCACTTCTTTCTGGTCTTACATGTAAGCCGAGTGTAACAGTGAGTCCATAGTGATGCGCAGAATCTAAAAATGCCTTATTGTTTGTACTCCAAACCCTAATCGAGTTTGCTCCTGATTTGACCAATAGATCAAAATGGTCTTTTGCACCTGCACCTTTTATGTAGTAGGGCACACCATTTCTTTGTAATTCAAAATTGCCTGTGGCATTTGTAGTCACTTCGACTTTACTTACCTGTGAATATGAGGTAAGAGAGTAGGCCATTGCAACTACGAGGCAAACAAATAGATTTATATTCCTTTCCATTCGGTTGGTTTTTGAGGATTACCGCGGAATTCTATAAGCTGAAAATCGCCTATTTCACATTGAGTACCCTCAAGTATTTTGAACCTAATTTCTTTGAGTGCATCCCATCTAAATTCGCTATATCCCATTAATGATTTTAAAGGAAGGTAGGCTTCATACACCCCATTTCCTCTATCAATAAAATGGCTTTCATTTAATATTTTATGTAACCTTCTTTTTTTACCTGTGTATGCAAATAAAATTGCTTGAAGCTTAGGTAGTTCAGTTGTCTTTAGCTTAAACGTAAGTGCTGATGTCGAATAAATAGAGGAGAGGTCTACACGCATCCATTGGTAGGGAGAAAAACCAAATATATTCCACGGCACTTCTTTTGATTTGTCTAAGTCAACAACTACACTCTCATTATCAAAGGAACTTCCAAATTGAAGGCTAGATGAATATTTTGTATTAATACCCCACCAATATTCTTTTCCGGCTCCAAGTTTTATGGGCTGTGAATTAAATACTTTTGTGAATGTATCCTTTGTCTTCTTATAGTTATGCTCGTGTGGTACAATTACAATATTGTCTATGTGGAGATCGCCCTTTCTTTGAAATTCAAGACGAAGTTCCTTAATATTGCCCATGTTTACTCCACGTTTTTCATAATTGAATGACTGAAGAGGAATACGAACTCGTCTCCATTCAGTATCAATTTTCCCTTCTTCAAGATCTAAATAGTTAATTTTTGCCCTACATTGATTGCCCCCGTAGTCTACAAGAATGAAAAACATAGGAACGTTCGAAATAGCTCCTGAATCGATACGAACACGGAGTTCTATAGCGGTAGATTCTATTATAGGTATAAGGTTTTTACCTTTATAATTGCCCCATTTAAGACCCAGTCCTATATAATTACACGAAGATGAATTCCACTTAATATGAAGGTGATCTTTTCCAATATAGTTATTGCTCGTTTCAAAAGATACTTGCTTACAATTATTATTTTTTACGCCCCATAATCCATTCTCCTCAGAACTGGTAAAAAGTGTTTTGTAAGGAAATTGTTCAAATGCTGAAATAGATTTTGAAGGTTCATAAATACTAACCTCTCGCATGGAACCACAAGACAGGGTACAAAAGATAAGAATTCCTAAGGCTATTTGTATATTCAACTTCATTATTGGTCTAATAAGCTAGAATTTGCAGTAAAAATAATATGATCAATATCTGTTCTGACATCTTTACCGAAATTCTCAGGACAAACTGGATTTCCAGCAGAGGAGGGACATGCTTGGCAGGAAATTCGAATTGCCCTAATATCGTTTGGATTCATATTAAAATTGATGTCTTGGTTATTTGGCGATTTGGGTTCAAAATCGGAATACCTAAATGATTTCATTTGCCAGCCATCCCAATCTACAGGCACCTTCATTT
>CAJXCU010000094.1 GCA_913051935.1 uncultured Flavobacteriales bacterium | reverse complement strand
AGTAAATGATAAGTGCCGTTAAAACGGCACTTTCAATTCAGTCGGGATGAGTGGATTCGAACCACCGATCTCGCGCCCCCCAGACGCGCACTTTAACCGGACTAAGCTACATCCCGAATCGGAGCGTAAAAATATGAATTTGTGTGAAACAAGCATAGGAATTAGATTGTTCTTATTTGTAATTTTGCAATATGAACAAGTTTAAAACTTGGATTGGTGCCATGAGGCTGAGAACACTGCCTCTTTCTCTTTCTGGAATTATCGTTGGTTCAGCGCTAGCGGGTTCATTGGGACATTGGGATTCAATGATATTTTTGGCAGCGATGTCGACTACGGTGCTTTTTCAGATTTTATCCAACCTTGCGAATGACTTGGGTGATAGCCAAAAGGGGACAGATAATGAGCATCGAGTTGGGCCTGCACGTGCAGTTCAATCTGGGGGGATTTCTATACTAGAAATGAAAAGAGGAGTCGTTGTTTTCGTTGTTTTATCTTGTTTGTCTGCCTCAGGATTGATCTATTTAAGCCTACCTAACCTGACTAATAATTTATTGATACTATATGCTGGTTTAGCCATTTTATCGATACTTGCCGCAATGCTTTACACACTCGGAAAATCTGCCTATGGCTATTCTGGACTTGGAGACATAATGGTATTTCTATTTTTTGGTTTTGTGAGTGTTTTGGGTGTTTTTTCACTTTATGGTTTGACCTTTGAATGGCTGACTATTTTACCCGCCATTACCATCGGTTCTTGGAGTGCTGCAGTATTAAACCTGAATAATATGCGTGATGTTTCTAACGATGAGGCTTCAGGTAAACGTACGATGGTCGTAAAAATGGGGTATAATCGCTCCAAATATTATCACGTAACACTTATTTTTGTGGGACTTTTTGCTTGGTTGATTTTGGTCTCGATCTTCATATTTATCACCTACAGTTTATCTCCTTTACTCGCTTTACTTCCCGCGTTGATCATTCCTGGCCATCTAAAAAAGCTTTTGTCTGTAAATCATCCGAGTGCTCTTGATGGGGAGTTGAAAAAAGTGGCTCTGTTGACATTCTTCTCCTCAATTTTGTTCTCTTTAGCGCTATTAATTGTATAAAAAATAGAATTATAAATCTACTTTTAAGGCTTTCATTGTGTGAGATAATTCAGTAAATTTGCAACACCTTAAATTAAAATTATTAACATGAATATATTAGTTTGTATAAGCAAGGCTCCAGATACGACATCAAAAATTTCTTTTTCCGATGGGAATACAAAATTTGATGAAAATGGAGTTCAGTTTGTAGTAAATCCTTACGACGAGTGGTATGCTTTAGTAAGAGCTCTTGAATTAAAAGAAGCTGGTGGCGGACAAGTTACAATCATCAATGTCGGCGGTGTAGCTGACGATGCAATTATAAGAAAAGCACTTGCAATCGGTGCGGACAACGCAGTACGCATCGACACGGAACCTAAAGATGCTTACAATGCAGCTTTGCAAATAGCTGCTTACGCTAAAGAAAATGCATTTGATCTTATTTTGACAGGGAAAGAAACCATCAATTATAATGGTTCTCAGCTGGGAGGAATGCTCGCAGAGGGCTTAGATTTACCATTCGTTTCCTTAGCGACGAAACTCGATGTTTCAGGTTCAACGGTAACGGCAGAAAGAGAAATTATTGGCGGTGTTCAGGTAGTTGAAGTCGAGGCACCTGCCGTAATCAGCTGTGCTAAAGGAATGGCAGAGCAGAGAATTCCGAATATGCGAGGCATTATGGCTGCACGAACAAAGCCCTTGACTGTTGTTCCTGCCAAAGAAATTGATGATTTAACGACTTTCGTTTCATATGAGATGCCTGGAGAGAAATCGGCTGTCAAAATGATTGATCCAGAAAGTATGGATGAACTTGTTTCATTGCTGCATAGCGAAGCTAAAGTTATTTAACTAAAAAATTAAAACAAATGATATTAGTATATATAAATTCCGAAAATGGCATTTCTAAAGCGTCCTACGAGGCGATAACTTATGCCAATAAATTAGGTGATGTGGTCGCGTTAAGCAATGGTTCATTACCAAACGAGGAGCTTTCTTCAATGGGCCGATATGGAGCCACAAAAGTCATCGTTGACCGAGCGGTAAATGGCGAAGACCAGCAACAATTGGTTCGTATGATTGCGGAGGTGGCTGCTTCAGAAAATGCAGATACAGTGGTTTTTGTTCATGATATCTCAGGTAAGGCAGTAGCTCCAATGCTTTCTGTTCGTATGAATGCAGGTTTGGTTTCAGGTGCTATTTCGTTACCAGACGATTCTGGAGCCATCGCTGTGAATGTATTCTCAGGAAAGGCAATTGGAAATGTTAAGGTCAATTCGGCATCAAAGATTATTTCTTTACTTCCCAATAGTTTACCTCCTGAAGAGGTAGGTGAAAATTGTTCTGTGGAAGAGGTTTCTACTCAAGCAGGCGAGGCTAGAATTAAAGTACTTTCTACCAAAAAACCAGAAGGAGAAATTCCATTGCCTGAAGCAGAGCTTGTTGTCTCTGCGGGAAGAGGATTGAAAGGTCCTGAAAATTGGGGTATGGTTGAAGAATTGGCAGAAAAATTGGGAGCAGCAACAGCTTGTTCTCGACCTGTAGCAGACATAGGATGGAGACCGCACCATGAACACGTTGGTCAAACAGGTGTAGCGATTCGACCAAATCTATACATTGCAATTGGTATCTCTGGTGCAATTCAGCATTTGGCGGGTGTCAACGGTTCTAAGGTTATTGTTGTTGTGAATACAGATCCTGAGGCACCATTCTTTAAGGCTGCTGATTATGGTATTATTGGTGATGCATTTGAGGTAGTACCTCGACTGAATCAAGCTATTGAGAAGTTTAAAGCATCTTAAAAACCCTATATTCGCGTAGCTGTTGTGCTTCAAATATGCAAAAATTAAGATTAGAGATTTCGGGAATAGCCTACAGCCAGACACAGTCTGGCTCATACGTCTTGACTTTATCAGAGGCTTCTGGTAATAGGAAATTGCCTATTGTGATAGGAGGTTTTGAGGCTCAAGCGATTGCAGTAGAATTGGAAAAAATGATTCCGACCCGTCCCTTGACTCATGATCTTGTCAAATCATTTTGTGTATCCTTCGATGTAGCGATTAAGGAAGTACTGATATATAAATTTGTGGAAGGTGTATTTTACGCAAAGCTCATCTGTGAAAAAGATGGTGTTTTGACGGAGATTGATTCTAGAACCTCAGATGCGATAGCTGTGGGAGTGCGATTCAATAGTCCGATATACACCTTCTCTAATGTTCTAGAAGATGCGGGAATCACACAAGATCAAGAGGATGCTTTTGAGAATGATTCACTAGTTAGTCAAGATGATACTATGGAGTTAGAAGATGCATCAACTGGTTATGCCTCTAGCTCAATGGAGGAGCTAGAAAAACAACTTCAAGATGCTCTTGAAAAAGAGGATTATGAGCTTGCCTCTAAACTGAGAGATGAAATTAAAAAACGAGATCTTTAGGCCACTTTTAAGTATGTTTTTTTGTGTTTCCTTCATAGGTTTCACAATGGCTGCTCAACAGAAATCGTTTAAAGATGAGGCCTATTATCGTTCAGGTAAAAAACTCACACTTTCTAAGTCTGGAACCTTTCAAAATACAGACAATGATTTAATTTCATTAAAATCTGGCTTCTGGCATATTTCAAATGATACTTTATATCTGTCTAATGTAGATAATTCAGAAGCGAGTGAATGGTCTATGAAAGCATTTTTTATTACCTATCACTCGGATAACAAGTTAACTCTAACAGGGGAACAAGGTAGGTTCTCCTACCATGATCAAGAGAGCACATTCAAGCAGCCGGGATTCCCTTTCGGTTCAGTGTTTAGAGGGGTTTTAGGTATGGTTTTTCTTTTTGGAGTTGCATATGTCCTGAGCCGAAATAGAAAAGGAATTAACTGGAGTTTAGTGATAAAAGGATCTATTCTTCAGCTTATTTTGGCTGTTTTTATTTTAAAGGTTCCATTTGTTAGTGGTTTTTTTGATTGGTTGGCAAAGGCTTTCACGAAGGTTATTGATTTTTCCCATGACGGTGCAATATTTCTTT
>CAJXCU010000093.1 GCA_913051935.1 uncultured Flavobacteriales bacterium | reverse complement strand
CGCTCATCAAATTTCAAATACGCAATATACTTGCTGTCAGGCGACCAATCATACGCTTTGATAAATGCAAATTCTTCCTCATAGACCCAGTCTGTAGTCCCGTTAACGATCGCATTTTTTTCTCCATCACTGGTCAATTGGGTTACAATGCCTGTATTGAGATTTTTGACATAAATATTATTCTCGTAGATGTAGGATACTTGATTTCCATTTGGAGAGTATTCAGCAAGGGTTTGAGGTTGACGTTCTTCATCCAATGGCTGAAGTTGTTCTGTTGCTCTATCGAATAAATAATAATTTGCACTGTAGCTGTAACGGTATTTATTCTCGACATCTGTCAAAAATAAAATCTTGGATTCGTCCGCATTAAACTCATACCCATCATAAGTAAAACGAGCAGTCGGTTTAAAAATAAGCTCCTCCTTTTTTTTGCCTTCAAAACTCCTTTTTACAATAGTGTTGTCACTCTCCCTAACCGAATAAGATTCGCCATCAACCATGGCATTATATCCTTCTGCACTCTCAGGGTAATATCGGTAATACTTCCATATTTTCTCAATCGTTATTTCCTCCTGGGAAAAGAGACTGAAGTTGAGTAATGTGAGAATTATAAGGCTGAATCTTGCTATCATATGTATTTTTTTGTGAAGGTAATGAGGAATACCATTTCTATCAAATTATAAACTTTAAAATACGTTAACGATTCAATCAGAGTGAAAAAATAATAAGGCACAAATCGAAGCACTTATTTTTTGTATTTTTGATTCATTCAATCTTTCAAATAAAAACAAAAAAACCATGAATAAACTTTTACCTGCGCTTGCCGTTTTGCTATCTACTTTTTGTCTTTCTCAATCAACAGATTGCAGTGACCTTTTTATCTCGGAATATGTAGAAGGCTGGTCAAACAATAAAGCTCTAGAAATTTATAACCCTACGGATGCAGCCATAGATTTGAGTGCATACATGGTAATTCGTTATTCTAATGGTTCAACAAGTGCGAGCTCGGGTAATGCCGTTCAGTTGACAGGAACAATTGCTCCGGGTGATGTACACGTTGGTGTTTTAGAAAAGCTGGACGAGAATGGCGAAGGACAGGAGGCTCCGATTTGGGATTCACTGCAAGTGAAGGCAGATGCATTTTATTGCCCCGAGTATAATACATCAAATGCATGGTATTTCAATGGAAATGATGCGATTGTATTGGCCAAAGGGTCGGTGAGTGATATAAACAACGCAATGCTTGTGGATATTTTTGGGAAAATTGGCGAAGATCCTGGTGTTGCATGGACAAGCGACTTCCCTTATACAGGAGCAGGCTTAGAAGTTACAAAAGACCATTCGCTAATTAGAAAATCCTCCATTTTGAAAGGGGAGACAAACCCTGTTATTTCCTTTTTCGACCCATTATTAGAATATGATTCCATCCCCGCTGTGGTGGAGCGTTTGGATGAAAATGGTGATCCTGTTTTGGGTTCTAGTGGGAACCCAATATTGGATGGAAACTGGTCATCCTTGGGCACACACGATTGTGAATGCACCGCAGGAAACGTCAATTATTTAACCGACGCTAATGTTAAGATTTTCCCGAATCCCTCGAACGGAGTATTTCACATTCAAAATATTTCTGATGTACAATCCATACAAGTAAATGATATTTTAGGAAAAAGTATTCTAAAACAAATGAATACGAAAAATAACATAAGCATTCAGCTTAATGAGAAAAATGGAGTTTACTTCATTCTATTGGAATTTCTCAATGGCGAAAAAGTAATTCGCAAGGTTGTCATCAAATAGGTTAAACACCAAAACGTATGATGAAAAACCTTTTGCTACTTACATTACTATGTCTTTCTCAAACTATTGAGGCACAGGTTACTTTATCAGGAGTCCTCATTGACGATGTAACGAGTAAAGCCATTGAGGGAGCTAAAATTAAGGTAAAAGGCATGAACGCGGGAGCGTTTACAGATGATCAAGGTGCGTTTACCATTTCTTTAAAAGGAAAGTTGCCTGTAGTATTAATTAGCTCCTATTTAGGTTATTCAAATATCGAAACCACTTTATCTTCAGCTTCAGAACCAATTCTAATTCGTTTGAAAAAAGACAAAGATTTAGATGGTTTTTTTATTGGTGAAGGTCAAGAACTCGAAGAAGTTAAAGTCATAGGCAATCTTGCCGTTGACCGAAAAACTCCTGTTGCAGTAACAAGAATATCTACCAAACAAATTGCTGAAGAGCTAGGTTCTCAGGATTTACCCATGATTTTAAATTCCACCCCTGGAGTGCATGCTACACAGCAGGGAGGTGGAGATGGAGATGCCCGAATTACAATACGTGGTTTTGACCAAAGAAATGTTGGGGTAATGATTGACGGGGTTCCCGTTAATGATATGGAGAATGGTGCGGTCTATTGGTCAAATTGGTTCGGTCTCGATGCCATTACCGGACAAATACAGGTACAACGTGGATTGGGTGCAACAAAATTGGCCATGCCCTCCGTTGGGGGAACTATGAATATTTTAACGCAAGCAACAGGAGGAAAACGGATGATTCGCGTTGCCCAAGAATATGGGACAGGAGATTTTCTAAGAACATCACTTTCCTACAAATCAGGTACCTTAAAAAATGGTTGGGGAGTTCTTTTTTCAGGGTCCTATAAAGAAGGGAATGGTTGGGTTGATGGAGCCAATACCCAAGGAGCATTTTATTATTTAAAAATCCAAAAGAAAATCAAGAATCACATTATTTCATTAAGTGGTTTTGGTGCACCACAGCAACACGGACAGCGTTCTTATTCTCAGCCCATTGAATACTGGGATTCAGATTATGCGCGAAGCGTAGGTATTGCCGATTCATTAATTGATACTGAACGAGACCGAGGTATTCAATTTAACCAGCATTGGGGTTACAGAAATGGCGAGGTATTCAACGAACGCCGAAATTATTATCATAAGCCGCAAATTACACTTAAAGACTTTTGGAAAGTCAATGAAAAATTATCTTGGTCGAATATCGCATACACCTCAATAGGTCGCGGCGGTGGTCAGCGCTACTTTAACTCAGCTTCAACAATCGTAAGAGATGAAGAAGGGCTCGTGGATTGGGATACCATTATATACAACAATCAATACAAAACGCTCTTTGGTCAAGTTTACTCTACTGCTGATGCCGCTTATGACTCTACCCTACTCAAATCTTCTCAAATACTTTCAGCTTCTGTAAATAATCATTTTTGGGTCGGTGGCTTATCCCAATTTGATTACAAACCAAATGAGTTTTGGAATATTGCAGGTGGTTTGGATTACAGATACTACAAGGGTGAGCACTACACGGAGGTGATCGACCTACTTGGAGGAGATTACTTTATCAACGAATCTGATTTAAATGCCTCAACGACAATGAAAGTTGAGGGCGACAAAATCGCGCGCGAGGATCGGCCGTATCAAAACCATAGAGATGGTCTTGTACAGTGGGCTGGTGCCTTTGGACAAGCAGAGTACTCAAAAGGGAAATGGACAGCCTTTGTAAATGCCTCAACGGTATTAAATTTCTATAAAGGCATTGATTACTTCCGGAAAAAACAGCTCACAATAGGCGATACGCTCATTGAAATAGGCTATGCTGACACCGTGAATTATGAAGATCAAACCTATACAAGGGATTCAGAAGGGTTAAAACATAATGAGACGGATTGGATTTCGAGAACAGGTTTTACCTTTAAAACTGGAGCCAATTTCAATATGACTGAAACCTCTAATGTCTTCATGAATCTTGGATATCTAAACAGAACTCCACAATATAGTAACGTAGTGGATAATAATACCAATACCTTTTTTGACAATTTAGTCAATGAAAAAATCTTAGCCATTGAGATGGGGTACGGTTTCAGATCTAAACGTTTTAGTCTCAATTCTAATGGGTACATTACGCGTTGGGAAAATAGACCCCTTCCCTATGGATTGTCTGTTCCAGACCCCTTAGATCCATCCGAATTTATTCGCGTAAATGTCCCCGGGATGGACGCCATTCACATGGGTATTGAAACTGATTTCGCCGTGATCTTACACAAAAAACTGAGCCTGGAAGGAATGATAAGTATAGGCGACTGGAGATGGGACTCAAAAGAGGACATTGTCATCTACTCAGATACCATTTCTTTCGATGCTCGTGGGGTTCACGTTGGGGATGCTGCACAATCGACTTATGCAGCAAGCCTGAGATACGCTTTTGTTAAAAATGGCTATTTGAAGCTCAAATACACTTTCTTTGATCGGTATTACAGTGATTTCAATCCAAATTCGCTCTCTGGGGCAACAAGTGGGAAGGATTCTTGGCGAATCCCATCTTATGGACTCATGAGCATTCATGCCGGTTACACCGTTCGCTTTGAAAATAGTCAGCTCAGATTCAAGGCTAATATATTCAATGCATTAAACAGCCTGTATATTTCGGACGCGAGAAACAATTATCACTTAGATGGTTCCTCTGATTTTGATGCAAATTCAGCCACAGTATTTATAGGTCAAGGACTGCGCTTTAATTTGTCCGTTGGCTTTCAATTTTAAACAACTATGAAAAAAACTTTAACATTACTTCTTCTCTCATTTAGCCCATTTTTTTTCAGTCAAACAATCGCCGAGGCAAGAAACCAAAGTATCGGTCAAACCGTTACAATTAACGGTGTTGCTACAAACGGCGGAGAATTGGGAGCTATAAGATATATTCAGGACGCCACAGCTGCACTTCCCGCTTATGG
>CAJXCU010000092.1 GCA_913051935.1 uncultured Flavobacteriales bacterium | reverse complement strand
GCAAGAAAAGACTATGTACTCAAAGGTGTCTTTTCCTTTCAAACCTGTAACGAGGTAAAATGCTTGCCGGAATATGAACAGCCTTTCGAGCTAAAAGTGAAGGCCTGCGGTCCAGTAATGGAGCTCAGAGATGATGCAGAGCCTGCAACAGAAATTAATACCGCAGATGAGCCAGAATCAACCAGTAGTATAGAAATAGATGAAACAGAACAAACAAAGAAGATAAATGATCCAGAAAGTATTCAAGATGGCAATGAGAATAGTGTTATTGAGGCAGACGTGAAAGAGGAAAATTCAGAATCGGATGAGGAACCGAAATCCTTTTGGCTCATCTTCATTATTTCATTTCTAAGTGGCTTTGCTGCCTTATTGACACCTTGTGTATTCCCTATGATTCCAATGACCGTCAGTTTTTTTACTAAGCAAAGTAAATCTAAAGCGCAAGGCATTAGAAATGCGTTAATTTATGGATTATCAATAATTTTGATTTATGTTCTTTTGGGAACACTTGTTACAAGTATTTTTGGATATGATGCACTGAATGCGTTGTCCACAGATGTAACTTTCAATCTTATATTCTTTCTGTTGTTAATAGTATTTGCTTTCTCTTTCATGGGTGCATTTGAGATAAGATTGCCAAGCTCATGGCTCACTAAAGCAGATCAAGCCTCTGATAAAGGTGGTATTATTGGTATCTTTTTTATGGCCCTAGCCCTGGCACTTGTATCTTTCTCTTGTACGGGTCCAATCGTAGGAACATTATTGGTTGAATCTGCAACCATAGGAGGAATGGCTCCATTTATTGGGATGTTTGGTTTCTCTCTTGCTCTTGCGCTTCCTTTTGGATTATTTGCCGCGTTCCCTGGATGGATGAACTCATTGCCAAAATCTGGAGGCTGGCTAAATACTGTAAAAGTTGTCCTTGGATTTTTAGAATTCGCTTTTGCTTTTAAATTCCTTTCGAATGCAGATCTTGTCGTTGATGCACACCTATTGGAAAGAGAATTATTTATAGCGATATGGATTGGCGTTTTCTTAGCTTTAAGCTTATATCTTTTCGGTTTCATCAGAATGCCGCATGACAGCCCAGTGGAATATTTATCGGTTGGACGAACAATGCTAGGACTGTCGTCACTCATATTTGTAATCTATCTTCTTCCAGGTATGTGGGGTGCGCCTCTAAATTTGATTAGTGGTTTCCCTCCTCCTACCACCTACAGTGAATCGCCTCAAGGAGTCGGTGGTGGCAGTGTGAGTGCACCAGCACATATTGAAGGAGAGGATACACATCCTGGACCACACAACCTGCCGCTATTCCATGATTATGACAAGGCCTTGGCATATGCTCAAAAAGTCGGAAAACCATTGTTTATTGATTTTACGGGAAAGGCTTGTGTCAATTGTCGTAAAATGGAAGGAGACGTTTGGGGGAAACCAGGCGTTATCGATATTTTAAGGGATAAGGTTGTTATTGTTTCATTATATGTAGATGACAAAACAGAGCTTCCAAAGGCAGAACATAAAACCGTTGAATATGCGCCTGGTAAGTTCAAAGAGATTACTGAGGTTGGCCATAAATGGTCTTATTTTGAAGCGAGCAAGTATAAAAAGAATACGCAACCCTACTATGTAATGATAGGGCCAGACGGCGAGGATTTAAGTAACGGTGGTGCAGATTATGAGCATCATGGAAAAACCTCCTTATTTAAAAAATGGTTGGATGAAGGCATGATTGCATATAAGAAAGCGAGTTCTAATTAAAACTGGGGCAATTGATCCATAAAATCAGATAAATGAATAAGTTTTTTACACTTTTGCTTTTCGCTTTTTTCAACATTGCTAGCGGAATTACATTTTCCCAAATTGAATTACCTGAAGACAAGGTAAAGGCGACGATAAGCTTGAAGCAGGAGGACTGCAGTCTCGAAGTTGTGGTAGATGTTGATATTGTTGATGGTTGGCATATTAATTCACATGTACTTCCCGAAGGTTCTTTTTCAATCCCAACTAATATTACCGTTGACAAAAGCAATAACTATAAGTCTAGAGATGGGATTATTGAGCCTAAGCCCATACTAGAATTCGACGAAATGGCAGATGAAATGATGAGCTACCATCATCATAAATTCACCTTAAAAAAGAAAATCACCTCAAAAGCAAGAAAAGACTATGTACTCAAAGGTGTCTTTTCCTTTCAAACCTGTAACGAGGCAAAATGCTTGCCGCCATACGAACAGCCTTTCGAGCTAAAAGTAAAGGCTTGTGGACCAGTCATGGAACTCAGAGATGATATAGAGCCCGCAGCAGAAACAAATGGCCCAGATGATAATTTAGCATTTCAAGAATTTGCAAATGAAAAACGAAAAGAAATATACCTGGGGCCTCATAATTTAAGGAGTTTCCGTGATTATGATAAGGCCCTGGAATATGCACAAAAAACTAAAAAACCTCTTTTCGTTGACTTTACAGGATGGGCTTGTGTGAATTGTCGTAAAATGGAACAGTCTGTTTGGAGAAAACCAGGAATTATTGAGCGACTTAAAAATGATGTTGTGATCGTTTCGTTGTATGTTGATGACAAAACTGAGCTACCCCTAGATGAACAAACAACGGTGAATTTATACGGAAGGAAAATAGATGTTCGTACTATAGGAAATAAATGGTCTGCAAAGCAAATGAGAGATCACAAAACCAATACTCAACCTTACTATATAATGCAATCGTCTGACGGCGTTGACTTAAATAATGGTGCAGCTGATTACCAAAATCATAGTAACCCTTATAAATTCAAAGATTGGCTTGAGGCTGGTTTAAATGAAAATAAAAAATTAGTTTCCAACGAATAAGACCCAATATACTGCATGAAGCTTTGTATAGCCGAAAAACCAAGTGTAGCCAAAGATTTAGCAAATATTCTTGGAGCAAATGCGCGCCATGATGGCTATTTTGAAGGCAATGGGTATCTCGTTTCATGGACCTTTGGACATTTATGTACGCTAAAGGAACCCCAAGATTATAAGGACCATTGGAAATATTGGAAAATTGAAGACTTACCGATATTCCCCGAACGATTTGGCATAAAAATCAAGAATAACCAAGGAATTCAAAAACAATTTGAGCTGATCACAAAGCTTGTTGCCAAAGCTACTGAGGTCATCAACTGTGGGGATGCGGGGCAAGAAGGAGAGTTGATTCAGCGATGGGTGTTGATCAAAGCGAATTGTAAAGTTCCAGTCAAAAGGCTATGGATTTCCTCCCTAACAGAGGAGGCCATCAAAGAAGGTTTCAAGAAGCTAAAAGATGCCTCGAAATACGACAACTTATTTGCTGCAGGAAATTCCCGAGCGATAGGAGATTGGATTTTGGGGATTAATGGAACCAGATTATACACAAAGAAATTCGGGCAGAACAAAACCACCTTATCTGTGGGGCGCGTTCAAACCCCTACCCTTGCCATGATTGTCAACAGACAACATGAAATCAATAATTTTAAGGTAGAGCACTTTTGGGAGCTGAAAACTATTTATCGAGATACCGAATTTTCATGTCAAATCGATCGACTAAAAAGTAAATCAAGGGCTGAAGAAGGTATTGCCTATTTACAAGACAAGGAATTTGAAATTGTATCTTATGAGCAAAAGGAAGGTAAAGAAAATAATCCCAGGCTATACGATCTTACCTCCATTCAGGTGGATGCCAATAAAAAATTCGGCTATACAGCGGAGGAAACCTTAAAAACGGTTCAAAGCCTCTATGAAAAAAAGCTGGTCACTTATCCAAGAGTAGATACAACCTACCTGTCAGAAGACTTACATCCAAAGGTTCCAAAAATACTTACTAATCTACAGCAATACGCTCAGCTTATCGAGCCATTGATGAAAAAGCCTATCGCGAAAAGTAAAACAATCTTCAACGATAAAAAAATCACAGATCACCATGCCATTATTCCTACTGGAGTCAATGGACAAGGATTGTCTGGATTTGAAGAAAAAATATATGACCTTATCTGTAGGCGATTCATTGCTGTATTCTATCCCCCTTGTAAAGTGTCTAATACAACAGTTTTAGGAAAAGTAGAAAAGCTCGAGTTCAAAACATCAGGGAAGCAAATCATCGCCCCTGGTTGGAGGGTTTTATATCAAGGGGAATCAAAAACCGAAAATACAAACGATTCAAATAACACAACAGAATCTAAGGCAGAATCTAAAGATAAAGTGCTTCCTAATTTCGTTAAAGGAGAAAAGGGGCCTCATGCACCGCATATACATGAAGGAAAAACCAGTCCTCCAAAATACTACACAGAGGCTTCATTGCTAAGAAGTATGGAGACAGCAGGGAAATTTGTGGATAATGACGAAATGCGTGATCTAATGAAAGAGAACGGTATTGGGAGACCCTCGACTCGAGCCAATATTATTGAAACATTATTCAGGAGAAAGTATATCGAAAGAAAGAAGAAAAATATTCATGCCACAGATCTTGGCATACGGCTCATCGGGACGATTAAGAACGATCTGCTAAAAAGTCCGGAGTTGACAGGTCGGTGGGAAAACAAACTACGCCAGATAGAAAAGGGTACATACAGTCCATCAGAGTTCAGACAGGAATTATTTCAAATGATTCGGAAGTTGACCGATGAAGTAATTTTTAACTAGAGGGGTGCATAGTGGTAAGTCGTGTTATCGAAAGATTGATCCTGTAGAACAAGCTCATTTTTGGACAATACGTTTATTCTCAAATGTTTAAGAGGTAAGTTTTCTGGTTTGTACGTAATGAACTGCTTATTAAAATTGCCGTTCAAAGCATATCCCCATGTCCAATTT
>CAJXCU010000091.1 GCA_913051935.1 uncultured Flavobacteriales bacterium | reverse complement strand
GAAGCAGCGTCTTTTTTCCCTACGTTCGCTCTAAGCGAACCGCTCAATTGTGCTTTTTTCATTTTTTATATTTATTTAAGATATTACAAAGTGTGAACTAATCGATTTGTTGCTAATTAGTTTTTTAATGACATCTGAGAAAAGATCGGCAACTGTTATTACACGAATTTTTTCACTATTCCCTTTTAAAGGGATGGTATCTGTCACAATAAGTTCGGTAAGTTGAGACGCGTTGATCCGCTCATATGCAGGTCCCGAAAGAACCGCATGTGTGCAAAACGCTCTTACACTAAGCGCCCCTTTTTCCATGAGTAGGTCTGCAGCTTTTGTAAGCGTGCCCGCCGTATCGCACATATCGTCAATTATAAGCACATCTTTTCCGGAAACATCACCTATAACGGTCATTTCTGCAATTTCGTTGGGCTTTTTCCTGTGCTTGTGGCATAGTGCAAGGCCACAGTTTAGTTTTTTAGAATAAGAATTGGCGCGTTTTGCTCCACCAACATCAGGTGCCGCAATAACGATATTTTCCGAGGATAATTTTTCAATTTCTTTTAAGAACAAGGTAGAGGCGTAAAGGTGATCAACTGGAACCTCGAAAAATCCTTGAATTTGATCTGCGTGAAAATCCATGGTCATTATTCGATCTACTCCAGCCGCCATCAACATATTTGCTTTCAGCTTTGCTCCAATCGCAACTCGCGGTTGGTCTTTTCTATCTTGTCTGGCAAAACCAAAATACGGAATTACGGCAATAATCTTTCTTGCGGAAGCCCTTCTGGCCGCATCAACTAGAAGTAAAAGCTCGAACAAGTTCTCTGTGGGAGGCATTGTAGATTGGACAATAAATACATCTTGACCTCTGACGGTTTCCTCGAGCGAAGGCTGAAATTCACCATCACTAAATACATTTACCTTCACATTTCCGAGCGCTTGCCCATATTGTTCAGCGATGCTTTTCGCTAGCTTTTCTGATGCCCTTCCTGTAAAAATTTTAACGCCCATGTTTTTCAAAAAGAAAATAGGTTGCAAAAGTACATAAAATAATAGATTGGCCAAACAAAACTGAGGATTTACAGCCTTCTATTTTCATGAAATTTTAAGGGCTTCAATTTTTTGAATAAAAGTACAGGTAACGAATGTTTTAAAGTAAATTTGTTGGACATGAATCAAAAAAGGAAAAACCTTAAAATGTTCGGGCGACTCATCAGGTATGTTAGGCCATACAAGTCCCTTTTTTGTTTAGCAGCATTGTGTGTAATTCTTCTATCTTTTTTGAGCCCGTTTCGACCATATTTAATCGGTACAATGGTCGATCGGTACATTGTCAATAGCCAGAACGCGCAACTCCTTCTGACTTGGTCTATTGGGATAGCGGTACTTTTATTAGTGGAAGGGGTGCTTCAATTTGCATCAAGTTATTTTTCCAACCTTTTGGCTCAGTCGGTTATTCGTGATATACGAAAAAACCTTTTCAAACATATTGTTTCATTCCGGATGAAGTATTTTGATAAAACTCCGGTTGGTGCACTTGTGACTCGAGTCGTGTCGGATCTTGAGGCGATTACACAAGTTTTTTCCTCTGGTATAATGGAGATATCGGGTGACTTGATTTCTCTTTCGATGGTGCTGTCTCTGATGTTTATTACAAACTGGCAGCTGTCCCTTATGACGCTTATTCCGATACCGCTTCTAATTGTTGCCACGCGAATTTTCGCAAAAGCAATGCGTTCTAGTTTCCAGCTTGAAAGATTACAAGTAACCAAACTCAATACTTTTGTTCAAGAGCATTTAACCGGGATGTCTATTGTCCAAATATTTAATAAGAATAAGGAGGAGTATCTAAAATTTGTTGAAATCAATAAGGGACATCGCAAGGCCCATATAAATGCGGTGTGGGCAAACTCGATTTTTTTTCCGGTTGTAGAAATACTTAGCTCTTTGTCCATTGCTTTTTTATTAGTTTGGGGCGCATTACATGTGGACGGAAAGTCCTCTACTGAGATACAGGCCATGTATGGACAAATTATTGCGTTTACTTTATGGATTTATCAGTTGTATAGACCAATCAGGCAATTGGCGGATAAGTTTAATGTGCTTCAGCGGGGTGTTGTGCGGGCAGAGCGAATATTCGAGATTTTAGATCATGATGCGCAGCGTCAACGAGGAGGAGCTATCAAAGAGCTTGACTTTAATTCTGACATCTCATTTAAAGGAGTTTCTTTCGCGTATAAAAAAGGACAGGATGTTCTAAGGAATATTGATTTAAAAATTGAAAAAGGTAAAACTGTAGCTATTGTGGGTTCTACCGGGGCTGGCAAGTCAACGATTATAAATATTTTAGGACGTTTTTATGAGCATGAGCGGGGTGAAATTCGCATTGGCGAGGTCAACATCGAAGATATTGAATTGTCATACCTTAGAAAGAATATAGCTGTTGTTTTGCAGGATATATTTTTGTTCTCTGATACAATACATAACAACATAACTCTTGGCGACGACGGTATTACGCGTGCCCAGGTAATAGACGCCTCGAAGGCGGTCGGGGCCCATGATTTCATCTCTCAGCTCCCAGGAAATTATGATTATACACTGGGTGAAAGAGGAACGGTTTTATCGGTAGGACAAAGACAGCTTTTATCGTTTATCCGAGCCTTTGTTTATAACCCTCAAGTACTAATCTTGGATGAAGCGACTTCAAGCGTAGATAATGAGTCTGAAGTTTTGATCCAGCGCGCCACTGAGCGCATTACAAAAGGCAGAACCTCGATCGTCATCGCACACAGAATGAGCACGATTCAAAATGCAGACCTCATCGTCGTTATGGAAAAAGGGAAGGTCATTGAATCCGGTACGCATCAACAATTGATTAATAAAGAAGGGAGGTACAATACACTTTATGAAAAACAAATATTCCAACCCAATGAGTAAGGTTGGGTTTAAAGTCGGAGGTGTTCCTGAGCACTTTAATTTCCCCTGGCGCTTGGCAATTGAAGAGGGGTTATTCCGAGAACAGGGGGTATCGATTCATTGGTCCGATATGAGTGGCGGAACAGGTCAAATGATTAAAGGACTGCAATCTGGGTCTATAGATGTGGCCATTGTACTTACCGAAGGAATTACAAGAGCTATTCTAAAGGGATTGGATGCTAAAATATTGCGCGTATTTGTAGCTTCGCCTCTATGCTGGGGCATTCATGTCCCTTATCATTCTGGGTTTGAAAATGTAAATCAATTGGAGGGTAAAACGTTTGCGATTTCCAGAGAGGCATCAGGGTCTCATCTGATGTCTTATGTTTTAGGGCATAAAGCGGGGTGGAAAAAGGGATTAAAATTTAATGTAGTTGGCGATATTTATGGTGGATTATGGGCTCTAGAAAATAATGAAGCAGATGCATTTCTATGGGAGAAGTATACGACAAATCCTTATGTGGGTCAGAAAAAATGTAGACGCATAGGTGAAGTTGTAACGCCATGGTCTTCTTTTGTCATTGCTGCGAGGGGGGAGGTGATAAAGAACCATCCAAAGGCACTTCAAAAAATGTGTGAAATTATTGCAAAAAAATGTGTTGAAGTAAAAAATGCTGATAGAACTGCTGAGATTATTTCTTGGAGGTATAACATTGACTTGCATCAAGTAAAAAAATGGTTAAGTGAAACCCAATGGTCTAACGATACTCAAGATCTCATACCTCGTCATGAAAATGTTGTTTCCTATTTGCTTAATTTAGATTTAATTTCAAAAAACGAGGCAAGCGATTGGGGCAAAAAACTATTTCCTTAATAATATCAATTTTTATTGCAAAAGGAATCTTTAGCCAGGCTGGGTGTACCGATCCTCAGGCTGTTAACTTCGACGCATCAGCTATTGAAAATGACGGATCATGTTTCTACGAAACGACGGCATATACCTTGGGGCTTGTATCTGATTTAAGCTCTGATTTACTGTCAGAAAATTCTGGGTTATCATTAATCAACGAATCCTTGTGGACGATTAATGACAGTGGTAATAATACCACGATTTATGAACTTGATTCTTTAGGAAATATCATCCGAGAGGTTTTCGTGGAAGGCGTAATTAACGTAGATTGGGAGGCGCTCACTCAAAATAGCACCCATTTATTTATTGGGGACTTTGGTAATAATGCCGGAAGCCGACAAGACTTAAGTATAATAAAAATCAATAAATCTGAATTATTAAATAATTCTACCGATACGATTTTCGGGCAAACATTATTTTTCAGATATAGTGACCAGTTTGATTTTTCGGGTCCGACTAATGGGCATAATTATGACTGTGAAGCGTTTATCGCTTCGGATGACACTTTATCGCTTTTTAGTAAGAATTGGCAAAATCAAGAGGTCCGAAAATATAATATCCCTTGCCATTGGGAAGGTGAGTACGTAGCAACTTTCTCTGAAAGCTTTGATGTAGGAGGGTTAATAACAGATGCTGCGTTTGACTCCATTTCGGATCAAATTGTTTTACTAGGATATGACAACCTTGGCACGGGTATTTACAGCAGCTTTATTTGGATGCTATGGGATTATAACTCCGGAAATGTTTTTAATGGCAACAAGAGAAGAGTTGAAGTAGGAAGCATGTTTACTGTAGGACAAACAGAGGGGATATGTCTAAGTCCTCACTTAATAAAAGGGTTTATTTCATCAGAGCAAATTAGTTCTGTAATTACGATACCGCCAAAACTGTTTGAATTTAATTTGGAACAATACGTTTCTAACTCAACAGTAATGTATCAAGAAGCGCAAGGTCAACCTGTTATTCAGTGTTATCCTAATCCTTTTCATTCTAAAGTTTTTATACGCAATTATAAGGGGAAATTTCATTTACATGATTCCAATGGGGGGAGGTTAGTTTATCAAGGAGATTACCAAAATCAAGGCGTCGACCTTTCTGTATTATCTCCTGGGTTCTACTTTTTAAAGGTGGGACACTTCATATTTAAGATGGTAAAAAACTGAGGGTCATTAATATCTTTTGAGTAGCAATCATTTTTTTGTGCAGTATTTTTTTTGTAAACCTTTGGTTTTTAGGTAGTTTATTCATACATTTGAACTAACTCAAACTAAAACTATGTTTCACGACGCTACAATTTGGATAGCGGTGGGTACAATTGTATCTATCGTCCT
>CAJXCU010000090.1 GCA_913051935.1 uncultured Flavobacteriales bacterium | reverse complement strand
GGTCATAGCCAAGGATCCACGCATGGCATGCTTTTACTGAAAGATTTTTTTGATGGAAAAGAAATTCAAAAACAGCTTATTTGTGCTTATCTCCCCGGTGTGGGGCTCGAAGAAAACGAATTTAAGTCAATTCCGCTTTTAAAAAACGAAATGCAAACCGGAGGATTTGTAAGCTGGAACACATTTAAAAGAAGGTATAAAACAAAAAAATTCAGAAATTGGTATGAAGGGAAAGCAACAATCAATCCAGTGACCTGGGATCAAAAAAAATATGCTGACCGCAAACTACACAAAGGGTTTCTTTTTTGGGACGACAAAATGTATGTACAATCCTTTCATACGCATCTTAAAGATGGTGCTGTTTGGATTAGTCTCCCAAAAGTTCCTTTTCGCTCCTTGGCATGGACACTTGATGACTATCATATTGGTGATGTGAACCTGTTTTGGAAAGACATACAAATGAACGCAAAAAGTCGAGTTCGTGCCTTTCGTCAAAAAGAAATTGCAAAATCGCAAAAACCCTAAACTCTTTTCAAATAGGATTGTTGTTTTTATGAGTTAAAGTATATTTGCAAAAAGTTAATTAATCCCTTTTTAATGAGTCCATTTACAAGCCGACACATAGGCCCTTCTCCTTCCGAAAAAAAACAAATGATGGATACTGTTGAAGTTTCCTCAATGGAGGAACTTATTAGCCAAACCGTTCCATCTCAGATACGCTTATCCGCGGATTTAAAGATCGCTGAAGCCATGAGTGAAAATGATTTTTTAATTCATATGTCCAAATTGGCATCCAAGAATAAAGTGTTTAAATCATTTATTGGGTTGGGGTATCATGAGACCATTACACCGTCTGTTATTTTAAGAAATGTTCTCGAAAATCCAGGATGGTATACCGCTTACACCCCATACCAAGCAGAAATTTCTCAAGGTAGATTGGAAGCACTAATGAATTTCCAAACAATGGTTTTGGACCTAACAGGTATGGAGATTGCAAATGCATCACTTCTTGATGAGGCAACGGCTGCAGCTGAAGCCATGCTCATGTTCTATAATGCGCGTTCTCGATCAGATGTGAAAGCGGGAAAGACTAAATTCCTAATTGATAAAAATGCGCTGCCTCAAACCCTCGACGTGGTAAAAGGCAGGTCTAAAAACTTAGGTATTGAATTGATCATCGATGATATCGATACCTGCGAAATTGACGATTCCTATTTTGGAGCAATCCTCCAATATCCTGACGTCTATGGACACATTTGTGATATTGAAAAAAGAATAAAAAAACTGAAGAATCACTCCCTCCAAGTTGCTGTAGCTGCTGACATTCTAAGCTTAGTACTTTTAAAGGCGCCGGGAGATTATGGGGCAGACGTAGTTTTGGGCTCATCTCAGCGATTTGGCGTGCCTATGGGCTATGGTGGGCCTCATGCCGCGTATTTTGCCGCCAAAGAGTCCTTCAAACGAAATATGCCTGGAAGAATTATTGGTATCTCAAAAGACACAGATAACAATACGGCGCTCAGAATGGCACTCCAAACAAGAGAGCAGCACATTAAGAGAGGAAAAGCTACCTCAAATATATGTACAGCGCAAGCCTTATTGGCTGTAATGGCGAGTATGTATGCCGTTTATCATGGTCCTACAGGTATTAAAAACATCGCATGCCACGTGAATGGTCTAGCAAACAATCTAGCATCGGAATTAAAAAATTTAGGTTACAAATTGGGTTCAGCATCATTTTTTGATACCATCTGGGTGAAGGATGTAAATTGCGAAAAACTCAAATCATTAGCTGAATCTAAAGAGATTAACTTTCACTACATCAATAAGAATGAAGTAACCATAAGCTTCGCCGAACCTCATACAAGAAGTGATGTTGCTTTGATTTTAAGTTTGTTTCAAGAATTGTCTAATTCGACAGAGATAAAACAAGGCCAATCTCATTCTCTTCCATCTGAGTTAAAACGCACAGATGAAGTGCTTACTCAAGATATTTTTAATCGCTACCATTCTGAATCCAAAATGATGCGGTATTTGAAGAAGCTTGAGAATAAAGATCTTTCTTTGGTTCATAGTATGATTCCTTTGGGATCCTGTACTATGAAGTTAAATGCAGCGAGCGAACTCATCCCAATTACCAATCCATCTTTCAGCAACCTACATCCATTCGCACCTCTAGACCAAGCTCAAGGTTACCATACAATATTTAAAGAGCTAAGCGATGCGCTCTGCGAATGCACGGGGTTTGCAGGAATGTCTCTACAACCGAATTCAGGTGCACAAGGAGAATACACAGGGTTAATGGTCATTAGAGCTTATCATGAATCAAGAGGGGATTTACAAAGAAAAATAATGATCATTCCTTCCTCAGCGCATGGTACAAACCCAGCCTCAGCCGTAATGGCAGGTTTCCAGGTTGTTGTCACAAGCTGCGATGAAAATGGAAACATTAACATTGAAGAACTCAAAAAGGTGGCAGAAGAAAATAAAGATACATTAGGTGGATTGATGGTCACTTATCCATCTACCCACGGTGTTTTTGAAGAAGCAATTAAAGAAATTACAGGCATCATTCATGACAATGGAGGCCAAGTCTACATGGATGGAGCAAATATGAATGCGCAAGTAGGTGTAACTAATCCAGGAAATATTGGTGCCGATGTTTGTCATCTTAACCTACATAAAACGTTTGCTATCCCTCACGGTGGCGGAGGACCAGGTATGGGTCCCATAGGCGTTGCTGCTCATCTCAAACCTTTTCTTCCGGGAAGCACTCTGGTGAAATGCGGAGGAGAACAAGCTATAAATGCTGTTTCAGCAACACCTTATGGTAGTGCTTTAATTTTATTAATTTCCTACGGCTACATAAAAATGCTCGGCGCAAAAGGCCTGACTGAGTCTACAGAGATTGCAATACTTAATGCCAACTACATAGCAAAAAAATTGGAGAATCATTATCCAATTTTGTACAAAGGCAAAAATGGAACCGTTGCGCATGAAATGATTTTAGATTGTCGCTCCTTCAAAAAAAGTGCAGAAATAGAAGTCGCAGACATTGCCAAAAGACTTATTGATTACGGTTTTCATGCCCCTACAGTATCTTTCCCTGTCGCGGGAACTTTAATGATTGAACCCACGGAATCAGAAGATTTAGAGGAGTTAAATCGTTTTATTGATGCAATGGTTAAGATTAGACAGGAGATTCGAGACATCGAGAATGGACATTCGGATAGAGAGGATAACCTTTTAAAAAACGCTCCTCATACGGCGAATTGTATCATCAACAAAAACTGGAATCACCCATATTCTCCTCAAGAGGCGGCCTACCCATTATCCTATTTGATTGAAAATAAATATTGGGTCCCTGTGCGTAGGGTTGACAATGCATTTGGAGACCGAAATCTCATCTGCGCTTGTCCTAGCGTTGAAAGTTATGTACATTTAGATTAAATGAAAATAGATATCCTTGCTTTTGGTGCACATCCCGATGATGTCGAAATATCATCTGGAGCAACATTGCTTAAATATGCCAAGGAGGGAAAGTCAATTGGAATCATAGATCTCACAGAGGGCGAGCTAGGAACACGTGGTTCGACTGAAAAACGATACGAGGAAGCCAAGAAAGCAGCTGAATTTTTGGGCCTAAAAGTTAGAGAAAATCTAAAAATGGGAGATGGACTTATTGAGCACTCCGAAGAAAATAAGCGAAAAATCATCAGATGTATCCGGAAATACCAACCTGAACTAATTCTGGCAAATTCTATTCATGACCGTCATCCGGACCATGCAAAAGGAGCAAAACTAGTATCAGAGGCTAGTTTTCTTTCAGGCTTACGTAAAATTGAAACAGAAATTGGGGGCATTCAACAAGAAGCCTTTCGACCCAAGATGTTGTTGCATTATGTTCAAGACTATTTCTTGACACCAGATGTGATTCTAGACGTCAGCAAAACCGGTAAAGAAAAAATTGAGCTTATTAAATGTTACGATAGTCAATTTTATAATCCACAATCGGATGAGCCCAATACACCTATCTCCGGAAAAGAATTTTTCGATTATTTAGAAGGTCGAATGCTTAGCTTGGGAAGAGAACTTGGGGTTAAATACGGTGAAGCTTATACCATTGACAGAACACTTGGTGTAAGAGACCTATTCGCCCTGAAATAAATCAATAAAGCATTCCTGCCAACACAGAGGTAGACATACAGGCTAATGTTCCTCCAATCAATGCTAACCAACCTAAACGGGCAAGCATTGATTTCTTATTGGGTACTAAGATGCCAATTCCACCCACTTGAATCCCGATGGATACAATGTTTGCAAAACCACAAAGAACATAAGTAGCCATGATTATTGTTTTGTTTGATAACTCGTCCTGTATATCACCCAAATGCGGGTATGCAATAAACTCATTGATAATTGTCTTTTCTCCCAATAACTGACCGAAATACATAGCATCCTGCCATTCTACGCCTAAGATCCAAGCCAAAGGGGAAAGTAGATAACCCGAAATACTCTCAAAGCTTAGACGGTCGTACATTCCACCAGATTCAATAAGTGCGTTTAAAGAGGTCCAATCTCCTATTTTAAAAACAAAATAATTCAGCAACGCTATCAAACTAGTAAAGACCAACAGCATGGCCCCAACATTCACTGCAAGTTTCAATCCATCTGTTGTTCCTGACGTGATTGCTTCCAATGCATTTACGCCAATTTTATCTTTTGATACATCAAGATTCTTGTTGATTTTCTCAGCTTCAGGAAGTAATATCTTAGCAAATACGATTGCTGCAGGTGCCGACATCAATGAGGCGGTCAATAAATGTTTGGCATAAAATAGCTCCATAGCTGGATCTCCTTGACCTAAAATACCGACAACAGCACCAAGAACACCACCTGCGATTGTTGCCATTCCTCCGACCATTAGGCAAAGCATCTCAGAGCTTGTCATTCGTTCTAAATATGGCTTTACAAGAAGAGGGGCCTCCGTTTGCCCAACAAATACATTCGCTGCGGCAGCGACACTTTCGGATCCAGATATTCCCAAAAATCTATTCATTACCCAAGCCATTTTCTTCACAACAAACTGAAGAATTCCAAAATAATACAAAAGGCTAGATAAGGCAGAAACAAAGACAACAGTAGGAAGAATCCAAAAAGCAAAATTTGCCAACATTGGGGGCATTTCTCCTGCAGAACCAAAAAGAAATATTGCACCGTCATGGGAAAAATCAATAACCTTCGTGAAAGCCTTTGC
>CAJXCU010000089.1 GCA_913051935.1 uncultured Flavobacteriales bacterium | reverse complement strand
TCCCCATTTTACGTAACTTCGCAGCATGAAAATACTGATGGTATGCTTGGGTAATATTTGTCGTTCACCTATGGCAGATGGCTTGATGCGTAAGAAAGTTCAGGAGCATAAGCTTGATGTTTATGTGGATTCTGCAGGAACCGCAAATTACCACGTTGGAGGAGCCCCGGATGGAAGAATGACCGAGACAGCAAAGAGAAAAGATGTAGATATATCAGGATTACAAGCAAGACAATTTGTCGTTGCAGACTTTGATACTTTTGACTTGATCTATGTAATGGACCATTCAAATTATGACAATGTCGTTCGACTTGCCCGCAACGATTCCGACCGAAGCAAAGTACAGCTCATCCTTGAATTATTACCTAATCAGATGGAGATTGAGGTCCCAGATCCCTATTACGGTGGTCAAGATGGCTTTGAGCACGTATTTGATTTATTAGATAAAAGCACAGATATTATTTTAAATAATCTACGCCATGAGTAAAGCAGGAACATTATATATACTTCCTAACACATTAGGAGGCGAAAGTATTTCAGATATCATTCCAAATGATGTGGTGGAGCAAGCTGTTTCGTTGCGACATTTTGTGGTTGAAAACATCAAATCTGCACGACGTGTTTTAAGAAAGATGGATCGAGAATTCCCTATAGATGAATCCATGTTCATAGAAATGAACAAACGAAGCACGGAGCGAGATACCATGAAAAGTCTGCAATGGTTGATTGCAGGAAATAATGTAGGTGTAATTTCAGATGCAGGTTGTGCATGCGTTGCGGATCCAGGAGCAGAAATTGTCTCTTTGGCGCACTCGCAAAAAATTGCGGTAATTCCATTTGTAGGACCTTCTTCTATCTTACTTGCTTTGATGGGTAGCGGGTTTTCGGGACAAAACTTTAGCTTTCATGGATACCTTCCTAAAGACCGAAAAGAGCGTATTAGAACTTTAAAAACCTACGAATTCGACTCTAGAAAAAAAGGCTATACACAAATATTTATGGATACGCCCTACAGAAATATGAATGTCTTGGAGGATTTATTAAACGAGCTCGCCGACCATACCCAAATCTGTATTGCCTCTAACATTACGCTTCATAATCAGCGCATTCGAACAATGAGCGTGGAAGACTGGAGGGAAAATGCCTACGACTTGAGCAAATCTCCTTGTGTGTTTTTGATTGGGTAAGTCACTTATTCTTTTTCAAAGATGGGTTCTGAGAATATTACTTTGTTTTCGTGCCATTTATAGGGGTAGTATAAATTGGTAATCAATTCTTCACTTCCTTCATGCATCTCAATACAGATCGCGTCTTTCATACCTGATGCCGCTTTATTTAAAACCCCATCAAAACAGATGGTCCACGCCTTGATTCTGTTTATATAGGCCAATCGATTTAATTTATTAGAGAGGTATTCAATTCTGCTTTCATTTTCGTTTGAGCTGAGTACTGGATCTTCTATACTGATTTCATTTTGCAAATTGAGAATAGCACCAAATGGAATCAACGTTTGCTTAGATTGGATAATCTCTTTGGCATATGAAAAGCAGGCCTCTTGTAAGATTAATTTCTCCTCAATTATGTTTTGATTGTTCATTTGATTGACAACGTTTTATAAAGTGGATTTAACCAAAGTTTATGATTTCCTTTCTTTTTTCCTTTAGTGATGATGGCGCAAAAATTACTTCCAAAGTTCAATTAGATAACGCATCACGTTTTTACTACTGATGCCTTCAATAGCATCAGGTGAAACCTGCTCAGAAATTGATTCAATAATCAACGGATATTGGCGAGCGTCTTCATGCTCCTTAAAATAAAAAGGAACTCTTGACGGGTCAGAATGATTGCCAGTAGAGAAATAATCCGCCCCAAAGCAAATGGAGTTCATACCCCCAAGTTTAATTCCGTAATTCATATGCTCGTAAAGTACATTAGGGTCATCGTTGTTGACAAATGCCCTTAGAAAATTGACGCCAATAATTCCCCTCCTTTGGATGATTGCTTTTGCAATATCATCAGGGAGGTTGCGCGCATGATTGAATACCTTTCTGTAATTTGAATGACTCGCTAGAATAGGAACGTCTAGGTTATGTTTTGAGAGGTAATCGAGAATATCTTGAGCTAGGGCATCACTGGTATGTGAAAAATCCACCGCAATTTTTTTCCCATTTAAATACTGAAGTAACTTTTCCCCGTCTTCCTTTAACCCTGCATCACTATAATTACCTCCTCCAAATCGGTTTTCTGCA
This sequence comes from uncultured Flavobacteriales bacterium, assembly GCA_913051935.1. Taxonomy (GTDB): domain Bacteria; phylum Bacteroidota; class Bacteroidia; order Flavobacteriales_D; family Crocinitomicaceae; genus UBA952. Next base: position 3,029 of record CAJXCU010000089.1, on the reverse strand, counting down.
TGGTGTGTTAAGCTTATATATAATATCCGTTTTGTGTTGGTGATGATTCTCTCCAATCGCTCGAAACCAATACTAAGGGGCTCATCCTCTTCACAAAACCCAGAGGCATTTTCAATAGCTGCAATCATACCGATTTTCGGAGAATTAGTAATTTGACTCAAGGTGTTTATGTCATGAACCAAGGTGCAATCATTTGGGTATTCGTTGAGGAAGGATGCAAAAATCTCACTCTGTCTTTCGGCCAATTCGGCGCTTCCCTTTTCGGTAGCCGTATATATAGCCATGACCTGAAGCTTTACATTTCCTTTAGCCAAGTCTGGAAAGGAACAACCGATACCCTCTTGTTTAAAGGGATCTGGCTCAGACATGTCTAACATATGAGCGAGCAAATCGCAATGCAGATCAATCACTGGGTACTTCATTTATCTATCTACTTTTTATGATTCCTTTAAAATCGAATTCTATTTTTAAATCACCTTTATATTCTATTTATTCTACCAAAAAGACTTTCTCCGTGCTTCCGTCACTGTACAGGTAGATTTGCAAAGTACCTACTTTTAAATTGGCAGGTCTGCCTAATATGTCATATACACCAACCAACTTTCTATCCTCGGTTTCAAATCCTTCAATTCCCGAAGAATTCATATCAATTGGTTGTTGCTGGGTAATACAGTGAATCATCCCTCCATATGCATATAGATCTCGTACATCGATCCCAATGACGGTTTTTTCGATATAAAATCCTTGAAGAATTGAAATTGCACTTGCATCCATTGGATCATTATATGTTGGCACTAAAACAACATCATTTCCAATATAATAATTGACATAGGAACCCTTGTAGCCCAGATTATCATTGTATGTTGTAATCACATTATTCTGAGTAAGAGGGAGATATATAAAATTGTACGATGACCCGTTAGCATTCGTTCCAGCGTATAATGTACCAATATCATTTGACGGAACATCCCAATACACTAAGTCTAAACTATCCATTGTAACAATCGTGTTTTCATCGGCAAACTTAACGAAGCCGTCAATATGCATATCGGTTATTTCAAGTCCGTAAACACCGTCGAGCCAAATGAAATTTGTAAAACCAGCATAACGTGTTAGGCTATCTTCTATTTGTTGCTCTGTTAAAGTTGGATTGCGACTTGAATGTGTAATTGAGCTTCTGGTCGCCATCATCGTTCCGTTGCCATCATGTTCAATTGCACCGCCTTCGAGCACCACACCATTTAAATCTAATACGGGAATGTTTATATCAGAGCCTATGCTTTGCGGAATAAGATCACAATTGGCATAAGGCGTATCCAAACCCCAACCGTTAAAACCCCAATCTATAATTGTCAACTCATTACTTTGATTGTAGACGAACATAGGACCATTGTCCCTAATCCAGACATCATCGGTTGGATGTACGAAGAAATCAATATTATCCATCGGTATTGATGCTCCATTTAAAACATTCATTATCCGCACTAATTCTGTACTATCTGTAGCAACAATATGAACACTTTCAGAGGATTGCAACGCGCTGGTCATAAGAATGAAAGTAGGCTCTACATCCTCAATAAACCATGGGCCATATAGATTATTATGTGGCCATTGTAGCCATGTACCTTCATGTTCTTCACTTTCTTCAGGCAGTAAATACTCTACCTGAGCGGAAACTAAAAAAGGAAATAATAATACAATTAAAGCAAAAGTTTTATTCATCATGCGGTTATGTTTTGTTATACATAGTTGCTAACGGTTTGGCTAAACTGCGTTTTAATTCTTTTTAGAATCTGAATCTCCTTCTATTCTAACATCAAAATATTCTCTTTCTATTACATTTCCATCTTTGTCGAAAAACTTACGGTATTTTAGTTTTCCTCTTATGTATAGTTCCTCTACTTCAATACTTCCATTTCTACCCCAAGATTTCTGTATACCATCCTTTAACCCAATTGTTCTATTTTCCAATTTTCTTAATTGACCATTAGCATACCACAATTTTTGTTCTCCATGTCTTTTGCCATTTAAATAAGTTCTTGAAAACCAAATATTGCCATTTTCATGATTAACATTTATAGTCCCCGAACCATCAGTAAACTCTGCTTCTCCCAAAAGATCACCATTTTCTGAAAAATACCTTTTCCAACCATGTAGTTTTCCATCTTTATAATTTGACTCAGTTTTTAACTGACCATTTTTGTGCCATGTTTTTATTGGAGAAACAACATTCGAAGGTTCGGGTATAACCTGACCTAATAAGCAATGTGAAACAGATCCGATCATGAAAGAAAAAAGAAAAAATAACTTAGCAATATACATTTAATGTCGTTTAAGTTTTATTAAAAAATAATCTATTAACGAGGAAATAAACGTCTTCGTTTATTTCTGAGTTTAATACCCAAATATAAATAGAATGCACGAAAGAGTTGCAGTGGGTGCCGGTCGGTTATTACACCTTGATTATCTCAGATTTTCGGGCATAAAAAAACCCCCAACTACAAGTAGTCAGGGGTTTAAGATCGGCGTCGACTTACTCTCCCATCCTCAAAAGGACAGTACCATCAGCGCAAGCAGGCTTAACTTCTCTGTTCGGGATGGGAAGAGGTGGACCTTGCTGCTATAAACACCCAAAATCGTTGCCTTACGGCGCGTATCTTAGTTGATATATCGGACGATTGAAATAGTAACGCAATAAAAAAAATAGAATTTGTAAGTCTACGGGTAATTAGTACTACTCGGCTATGACATCACTGTCTTTACACCTGTAGCCTATCAACGTGGTAGTCTTCCACGGCCCTTAAAAGAAATCTCATCTTGAGGCGAGTTTCGTGCTTAGATGCTTTCAGCGCTTATCTCATCCATACTTAGCTACCCTGCGATGCAGCTGGCGCCACAACAGGTACACCAGAGGTATGTCCACCCCGGTCCTCTCGTACTAGAGGCAGGTCCTCTCAAATTTCTAACGCCCACAACAGATAGAGACCGAACTGTCTCACGACGTTCTGAACCCAGCTCGCGTGCCACTT
>CAJXCU010000088.1 GCA_913051935.1 uncultured Flavobacteriales bacterium | reverse complement strand
TCAGCAACCTTTAAAACATATACACCAGCGTTTAAGTCTAGGTTGAAGTTTTTTGAAGAATTTGAGACAGCAGACAACTTCTCAGTGTAAACAACAGCTCCCATCATATTCGTGATTGTTAATGAAGCATTGTCAAAAGCGTAGTCGTTAAAATCAATTGAGAAATCACCGTTAGACGGGTTAGGTGCTACACCAATCTCCATTGCATTGTTTTCGTCGATTCCTGCGCCACCTGTCATATCTACAACTTCTAGATCATCATAGAAAAACTCTCCTGGATTATACTCAACAGGGTCCGCAAAAACATTGATTCCCGTTCCCCATAGGTCAAATGCACCAAGGCCATTGATTGCCATATTTCCGTTTCCAGCGGTTCCTGTTCCAACAGAAACGCCATTCACCATAATATCAGATGTATTTGCATCTAGATCAACCATTAAATCGACAGCATCCCACGCTCCTGGCGTTAATGGTGCTTGAGCAATATAAGCAGCTCCATCAGAAACCAATAACAATGTGTCACCGGAAATAATGTAGTACATAGAAGAATAGGTTTCATTTATGTCCATCATATTATCGCCAATCCCAATGTATCCACCTGCACTACCTTCAGGAACATATAAATTCATTTTGATCATATATTGACCCGCATTAATGTTATTCCAAGCGAATATTCCATCTGTGTCAACAGTTTCATTGCTCACTGAACGTCCAGACATTGACCCATTTGCTGCATAAGCAGAACTTGCCAATGAAGAATATCCAGCAGATGCTGAACCAAAGTCAACTCCCCATTCTCTCCAGCCATTATCGCCACCTACATCGGTCAAGACGTCTCCATCAGAATAGCTTTCAAAGTCTTCCGAAATAAGTGTAATCTGAGCATTCATTAAAAAGGGTACCGCAAATACGGCAGAAAGTAAAATTTTTTTCATAGTCTTTATTTAAATTGTTAATATCACTAAGTTAAGCATTTTTTATATTGTACTTTGACAACTTGACCAAGTCAAGATCAATTTGGTTTAGTTCAAAGGCCTCATAGACACATGATATATGATTTAATTTTAATGTACTTATCTGCCAGGCATCCTATTTTTTTTAGAGCCGTCAAATAGAAAAATGAACATCAAGATACTGCATCAATGAAAAAATATTTATACCCTTTACTTGTCTTATTTGTGTTCACAGGGATGACAAAAGCGCAGGATGAGGCCTCAGTTTTATTCATTGGAAACAGCTATACCTATTTCAATAGCATGCCTGAAATACTTGCTGAAATTGCCGCATCATTTGGAAATCATGTTCAATACAGCTCACAAACACCTGGAGGCATGACATTTTCAGGTCACGCAGGAAATACAGCAACCTATAGTGCTATGAATAGTGAAAATTGGGATTATGTGGTACTTCAAGCACAAAGCCAAGAACCATCATTTCCTTATGGACAGGTAAATACACAAACATTGCCTTTTGCTATGCAGCTTGCCGATAGCGCACAAGCCATATCAACTTGTTCTCAGGCGATGTTTTTTATGACATGGGGCCGGCAAAATGGAGATCCACAATGGGATTCCATCAATACATTTGACAAAATGAATGAGAGACTTCGACTGGCCTACTTACGTTTTGCGGACTCATCAAATGCTTCAGTTTCTCCTGTGGGCGTTGCATGGAAATATGTTAGAGACAATCATCCAAATATAAACCTTTATACAGGCGACGGTTCGCACCCTTCATATGCAGGATCATACCTCGCGGCATGCACCTTTTATGCTTCAATTTTTCACAGCTCACCTGAAGGATCGACCTTTAATGGAAGTCTTAGTAACGCGGACGCATTGTTGTTACAAGAAGCCGCAAGCTTAAGTGTTATGGATAGCATTGAAACCTGGGGGCTGCAGCACCATGATTCTTTGGCCTCCGTATCTTTTTCTTATAGCATAGATACTATAAATCTAGCTATTAGCTTCAATGAAAATATTGCTTATGTGGACTCAATTTTATGGAACTTTGGAGACGGTAATACATCATTTTTATCAAATCCATCACATTCGTATAATGATCCTGGGGAATATGCTGTTCAACTTATTGGCTTCAGTCCTTGCGCGGGAGATACAACGACACAAACCATTCTTATTGAAATACCATTTGGAGGATTAGAACAGATTCAAGGTGAAGCAAATTACACCCTTGAAAGGATTTCAGAAAACACCTATTGCCTGTCTACTTCAAATCAAAACAGCATTGATCAAGTTGAGGTGCAAGACCTTTTAGGAAGATCATTAAAATCCGCCTTGAGTGCCTTAAATAAGCATACTGTGCATGTTGAAGTTTCCCAACGAGGTCAGCACCTAATACGGTTTAACTTAAACGGCGAGCAGCATTTTATGCGCATTTACCATTAGAAGGTTAAATCTAAAAAAGCGAATGCCGCTCAAAGCTCTTTTTTGGTACATTTATTGATGTTAATCCAATGTATATATGAAAAGAGTCATCTTTCTTTTACCATTTATTTTGAGTTTCATCCTCATAATGGTCTCAAGCGTTCAACCTATTGATTTAGTTTTTTCTTCTCATGATGCTGAAGAGTCAGTCATTTTAGAGTTTAAAGAAGATTTTGTTTCTGAAGAATCGCTGTATAAAAGCTGGTTTTTCATAAAAGATTCAGCTTCAAAAAAGGATTACGCCACTTGGATTTCGGGAAAAGTTAAACTTCAATTCAAAGATGTTGAAACGCCGCCTCCTGAATCAAAAGTTGCATAAACGATAATGCTCAGAACAGTCAATTAATTAATTTAATATTTAAAATCAATAAAAAATGAAAACTAAAATTTTTATACTTGGATGCATTGCAGCATTCTTGTCATCATGCGCCGTAATACGTCCAGGAGATGTCGGCATAAAACAGAACTTTGGAAAGCTAAAAGGCAAAACAAAAACACAAGGCCTTATGTTTTTTAATCCCTTTACGAGTACTATTGTTCGCGTTCCTATTCGTACCGTAAATAAAGAGATTCGTCTAAATCTTCCATCAAAAGAAGGACTTAATGTTCAATCCGAAATTTCTATTCTATATCATATTGAACAAGATAAAGTTTCAGAAATAATCTCTACTGTTGGAAAGCGCTACGAGCAGACCTTAATCTTGAGCACCTTCAGATCAGCTTCCGCCGATGTATGCGCGCGCTTTTTTGCTAAAGATATGCATTCAGGTAAACGGGGTGAAATTGAAAAAGAAATCAAGGCTCAAATGTCGAGACTACTCGAAGGAAGAGGTTTCGTGATTGAAGCTGTACTTCTAAAAAGCATCACTCTACCTAAAGGATTATACGCTGCTATTGAAGGAAAACTTCGAGCCGAACAAGAGGCACAACAGATGCAATTCGTTCTACAGCGGGAGGAAAAAGAGGCAGAAAGAAAACGAATTGAGGCAGAAGGAATTAGAGATGCGCAGCTCATTATCAAGGAAGGAATCACGGAAGGAAATATTAAGTGGAAAAGCCTTGAGGTGTTAAGAGAGATTTCAATGTCACCCAACGCCAAGCTGATCTTAACTGATGGTAAAACACCAGTTTTAATTGGAGGAGATAAAGACTAGTTTGTATAATTTTTAAGTCTTTACATTAAATACGGCGACTCCATTGAGTCGCCGTATTCGTTTTTAAAATAAATTGCATAAATATATATTTGCCTAAATTGTATGAACAACCTCCATATATGAAACAACCCTTTCTTATTGAGCATTGATCTTATGAAAAAAGTAATAATTATTGGAGGGGGTGCAGCAGGTTTTTTTACGGCAATCAATGCGAAAGAAATGAATCCGAATCTTGATATTTCAATTCTTGAAAAGGGAAAAGAAGTACTGCATAAAGTGAAAATTTCTGGAGGTGGACGTTGCAATGTCACTCATGCTTGTTTTGAGCCAAGAGAGTTGGTTAAATTTTATCCTCGTGGCGAAAAAGAACTATTGGGGCCTTTTCATCAATTTATGACAGGTGATACTTTTGAATGGTTTGAAAACAATGGAATCCCCCTAAAGACAGAAAAGGACAACCGTGTTTTTCCTGAATCTAATTCTTCGCAAACCATTATAGATTGTTTTCTGGGAAAAACTGAGGCATTAGGCATTCGTGTGTTAAAAAATCATGGAGTCAATGCTATAAAAAAACAAGATAGCTCTTGGCTTATAACTACTAAAGAGCAGCAATTTGTTTGCGATGCCGTGGTAATGGCAGCAGGCAGTAGTAAAAAAGTATGGGACTTATCTCAATCTCTTGGTCATACAATAATACCTCCTGTCCCGTCACTATTTACCTTTAATATAAAGGATGTTAGAATTAAAGACTTACTAGGAATATCAGTATCGAATGCCACTGTGAAATTAATAGACACGAACTTGGAAGCTTCAGGGCCACTGTTAATTACCCATTGGGGATTGAGTGGACCTGCAATTTTAAAACTTTCTGCATTTGGTGCAAGAGTTTTAGCAGCAAAAAATTATGACTATAAAGTACAGGTGGATTGGTTGTCTCGACCTACTCATGAAATTGTAAATATCTTGTTGAGCTTAAAAAGTAAACAGCCAAAAAAACAAGTCATGGTTCGTTCTCCCTTTGACGAAATTCCAAAAAGACTCTGGGAGCGTTTTGTGAGCGCGTCTCAAATTCCTGCTACATTTAATTGGGCAGATTTAAGTCATCCTCAAATAAATTCTTTAGCAAATCAGCTCACTAAAGGTGTCTTCACTGCCAAAGGGAAAAGTACTTTTAAAGAAGAATTTGTAACCGCTGGTGGGGTAGATTTAAAAGAGATAAACTTCAAAACCTTTGAAAGTAAATTACAAAACAATTTATTTTTCGTAGGCGAGGTTTTAAATATTGATGCGGTGACAGGTGGCTTTAATTTTCAGAATGCTTGGACAGGTGGCTGGCTGTGCGCCAAAGGCTTGGCAAACAATTGAAACTGCATGTTTTTAACTTTTAAAGGACCGGTTTAATTAAATTATAGAAATAAATATTCACCTAAATTGGATAAACAACATCATCTATGAAACAAATCATCTTTATTTGCCTACTGTGGGTTTCTACAAATGTCGTTTTTGGACAAGTAGATACAGTAGAGGTGTTTAGCGAAGTGATGGATCAGGCCATCCCCAACCTCGTTATTACCCCTAAAAATTATACTGAACAAAATGAAAATTTACCAGTCATTTACCTGCTTCACGGTGCTGGTGGTTACTTTAGCAACTGGTTTTTTCGTGTGCCCGAAATAGAACAATATGCCACTGATTACAATATTATTATTGTTTGTCC
>CAJXCU010000087.1 GCA_913051935.1 uncultured Flavobacteriales bacterium | reverse complement strand
ATTTTCCGATATCTGCACCACCAATAACCAAACCAGAAACACCTTCAGGAACGTTATTCGCTTCAAATACTTCTTTTGTGATTTGCTGACAAGCCAATGCTGTCAACGGGGTTTTCTCAGATGGTTTCCAAACACAAACATCTCCACAAACCCATGCGAGAGCTGTGTTCCAATTCCAGACGGCAACTGGGAAGTTAAAAGCAGAAATAATCCCTACAATTCCTATTGGATGATACTGCTCGTACATTCTATGTCCTGGACGCTCAGAGTGCATCGTCAAACCATACAACTGTCTTGAAAGACCAACCGCAAAATCACAGATGTCAATCATTTCTTGAACCTCACCAAGACCTTCTTGAAATGATTTTCCCATTTCATAAGAAACCAATTCTCCTAAAGGTTCTTTTACTTCTCTTAATTTTTCAGCAAGCTGACGGATTACCTCACCTCTAAGCGGTGCTGGTTTTGTTCTCCAAACTTTATATGCTTCAGATGCTTTTGCAATTACTTTTTCGTAGTCTGCTTCCTCTGCAGCAGTTACAGATGCAATTAATGACCCATCAACTGGAGAATAAGAATCGATTTGTTCTCCTTTTGTGTTGATCCATTCGCTTCCTGTAGAAGCACCATTATTGGTTTTTTCAATACCAAATGTCGCTAATATCTCTTTGATTTCCATATTGTACTTAAATAATATTTGGTGCAAATGTACTTGAAATTATTTGTTGTATTTCCATTAATTGCCTCAAAAAATAGATTCAAAAAGTTAGAAGCGGTTTATGTTTCTTATTTTTGCCGCTAGAACACTTGAACTATGTATCGTACACACACTTGCGGAGCACTCCGAAATGAACATGTTGGCACGAATGTTACCCTCTCAGGTTGGGTACAACGTTCCCGAGATTTAGGGGGAATGACCTTCGTGGATTTAAGAGACCGTTATGGCATCACGCAGCTTGTTTTCAATATGGAAACAGACGCAAAGCTTTGCGAAACTGCTCGAAAGCTAGGCCGTGAATTTGTGATTCAGATTGAAGGCGCGGTCATTGAACGCAGCAGCAAGAATAAAAATATGCCCACAGGGGATATCGAAATTGAAGTAGAAAAGCTTACTGTACTGAACGAGGCCAAAACACCTCCTTTCACCATTGAAGATGAAACAGATGGTGGTGATGAATTGCGCATGCAATACCGCTATTTGGATTTAAGAAGAAATCCTGTTCAAGAAAAACTACGCCTGAGAAACAAAGTCTCCTTAGAGACAAGAAAATATTTAGATGGTCAAGACTTTATGGATGTTGAAACACCGGTCTTAATTAAATCTACACCCGAAGGTGCACGTGATTTTGTCGTTCCAAGCCGAATGAACCCAAATGAATTTTACGCCTTACCACAATCTCCTCAAACCTTCAAGCAATTGTTGATGGTTTCGGGAATGGACCGTTACTACCAGATTGTAAAATGCTTTAGAGATGAAGACTTACGCGCAGATCGTCAACCGGAATTCACACAGATTGACTGCGAGATGGCTTTCGTTCAGCAAGAAGATGTATTGCAGACCTTTGAGGGCTTGATTCAGCATTTATTTAGAGAGGTAAGAGGGGTTGAGCTCGATGCACAGTTCCCAAGAATGACCTACGCTGAAGCCATGAAAAAATACGGCTCTGACAAACCAGACATTCGTTTCGGAATGGAATTTAATGACCTCACCGAAAAAGTACAAGGCAACGGCTTTGTTGTTTTTGATAGTGTAGAAGCTGTCTTAGCCATTAATGCTGAAGGTTGTGCAGGCTACTCAAGAAAACAGCTTGATGCGCTAACCAATTGGGTCAAACGCCCTCAAATTGGAGCGAGAGGATTGGTCTATGTGAAATACAACGAAGATGGCACGAGCAAGTCATCGGTAGATAAATTTTACAGCGAAGAAGAAAGAAAAGCGTGGTTGGACCAATGTGGCGCCAAACCCGGCGACCTTTTATTACTACTCTGTGGCGAACTCGACAAAACAAGAAAGCAGCTCAATGAATTGCGTCTGCATTTGGGGACAGAGCTTGGCCTAAGAGATGCTAATGTTTTTAAACCGTTGTGGGTAATGGATTTCCCACTCTTAGAATGGGACGAAGAAAGCGAACGCTACCACGCCATGCACCACCCTTTTACGTCTCCAAAACCAGAAGATTTTGATTTGATTGATACAGAACCTGGAAAGGTTCGTGCAAATGCCTATGATTTGGCCATGAACGGTGTTGAACTTGGGGGCGGATCGATTCGTATTCATGACAAAGCACTGCAATCAAGAATGTTTGACTTACTTGGATTTACAAAAGAAGAGGCGGAAGCACAATTCGGATTCTTAATGAATGCCTTTGAATATGGAGCACCACCACACGGGGGCTTGGCTTTTGGATTAGACCGACTCGTTGCAACAATGGGTGGATCAGAATCTATTAGAGATTACATCGCATTCCCTAAAAACAATAGCGGTCGTGACACCATGATTGATGCACCCGCGCCCATTGACGCTGCACAACGCAAAGAGCTAGGATTGTAATTAACCGATATTCTAGTGCTTGAAGACTAAATGTTTGGAAGTATATTTTAAGAAACAATGGAAAAAGAATTCAAATTTAGCGGAACTCCCGGAGGGTTATTTATAAATATTTTGAAGGTATATTTTACCATTCTATTGACCCTTGGTATAGGAACTCCTTGGGCGGTGTGTCGTCTAGAACGATGGAAAGCTGACCACACGACCATTGATGGGAGAAAAATACAATTTAATGGGAATGGAAGTGATTTGTTCGGAAAGTTTTTAATCGGCTACTTTTTAACTTTGATCACATTGGGTATTTACATTTTTTGGTTTGCGATTACCCTTCAAAAATTCCTGATTGAAAATAGAAAATTTATAGACTAAGGTGTACAAAACACGGCGAAAATTTAAGATTTCCCCAGCCGCCTTTATACATTTTGGGTTACGAAAAGACATACAGTTTCAATACTAGGCTTGCCTTTAGTAAATAACTATTCTTTCAGCTACTTGATATCCCGACGACTTTGAAGAGAGAATCATGTGATACATACCAGACTTTAATCGTAGGTCAAACCTATGCACGTTACTTTCAACTAGACCAGATTGGATCTGCTCCCCCTGGTTATTAATAATCAAATAGGAAAAATCGTTGTCAATATAGGAAGGTAAATAAAGTTCGAATACTCCCCGCGAAGGATTTGGTCTCAAACCATAACTAAACGTAGATTTTTCATCGATACCAACAGAACCCTCAAGAACTCCGAAGTCGAAAAACAAGGTGTCGTCTGGCACCACTCCCGGAGAACAGGGCAAAGGCAAAGAGCCAACACTCAAAAAATAATTAAAATTATAATTAACTGCCGCAGGCAATGGCATGATTACAATTGTATCTGTTGTACTGCACATTGCTGTGGCCATACCCAAGCAATATTGTGATGACGCAGTTATATCAGTTCCAGATATTTGAACTGAAGAATTATCTGCTAAACAAGAAGTGGTTGAAAAAGTCAAGTCGATAAATACAAAAATAGTGTCATCAGAATTAGGATATATTGGCTCCATTGAGACACTGGTGATGTTGTTTTGGGAAAAAATACTCGTCCAACATAGAGATAGAGTAATGATAACTATTGACAAAACTTTCATGGCTTCTTTTTTCTTTTGACGAGGACTTATAAGATTAGTTGTTTCATATTATTTTAAATTATCCAATCCCTGATTGAATAATGATACACCGTCAATCGATTTTAAGTCATCTATAAGCTGCTGATTTGAAATTGGGATACTGATTCTCAAGCTTGGACTGCCTCCAAAGTCTTTGTGGATAATTCTACAATTGCTAGACTTCACGGCATTCATTACAAATGGCATGGCTGCGTATGGAAAACGAATATCTATGTCGTTTCGTTCCTCATCTTCAATGATTGATGCATTTTCAAAAGCCCCTTTTGCTGCGGTTCGGTAGGCATTAATCAATCCCCCAACACCGAGATTGGTACCGCCGTAATAACGCACAACTGCCACAAGTACATTTGTTAAATCAAAAGATTTTATTTGACCAAATATTGGTGATCCAGCGCTATTGGCAGGTTCGCCGTCATCACTGTAACGATAGTCTTCTTTTTTACGCCCAAAACAATAGGCATAACAAACATGAACACATCCTTGATTTTCTTTTCTGAGGCGCTCAAGATGAACTTTTACCTCATCAACGGTTGAACAGGGGAAAGCATAACCTAAGAACTTGGACCCTTTTTCCTTGTAGAAACCCGCTCCAGGAGCTTCAATTGTTCGAAACACAAGTAATTTACTTGATGATTAGTCTAGAATTCCAGGTGTGGCTTTCATCAGCAACTTCAATCAAGTAAACTCCGGCATCCATTGAGGTTTCGAATTTTTTAAGGTCTGAGACCAATGAGAGCGTCTTTGCATAAACTATTGCGCCCGTCATGTCCATCATTGTAAGCTGTGCGTGCTCAAATTGTGAACCATTGAAATCAATTGTGAAAGTTCCATTAGAAGGGTTCGGCATAACCTTTAAACGAGGCGTCACTTGTGTAGAAATTCCGACTAGGGAAAGCTCATCCACGAGATTAAGATCATCAATATAATAAGCACCAGGAGGTTGTTGCCCCGTAAATGGGTTGTACGCATATGCACCAAACTCAATGCCTCCGAATGGAATACCGCCAGTTAAACCAAACGATGTTCCCATAGTTCCGATAGAAACCTCGTCTACAATAAACTCCGAGGTAGCATTGTCTAAATCAAAAATTAAATGGATCTCGTGCCATTCTCCAGCAGTAAGGTTTTCAGCCTCTAGATATTCAAATGCTTCCCAATCAAGAAAGAGAAGCGCAGAATCACCGAGGATGCTTATTGAGTGAGGCATCTCAAGATTTAATGAGTCGTGAAACCCTATGAATCCACCTTCACTGTCCTCTGGTATAAAAATATTTGTATAAAAAGAATATTTCCCTTCGCTATAATCTGACCAAGACCAGGTTGCCCTTGTATTCGTTGTCCCATCATCGAAAACATGTCCCGAATTTGTGCCAGATAAAAATTGATTCGTACTTACTACGCAAGACTCTATATCTAACCCCGTCCATAGACCCCATCCGTTAGAAGCGCCTACGGTACTTACAAGGTCACCTTCATTGTATTCATCAAATGACTCATTCAGAAGACTCCACTGACTAAAAGCCATTGATGGGAGTAACATTAAAACAATTCCTAAAACTTTATTCATACCACATCTTTTTAATTTAATCCTAAAGTTATTGATTAATCGAAGAAAACCCAAAAACAGATTTTTATTTTAAGGATAAAAAAAAGGCAGCCGAGGCTGCCTTTCATGTTTGTACATAAAATACTTACTTGATAACGATTCTTGAAGAGAATTCGTTCGTGTTGTCAGCAACCTTTAAAACATATACACCAGCGTTTAAGTCTAGGTTGAAGTTTTTTG
>CAJXCU010000086.1 GCA_913051935.1 uncultured Flavobacteriales bacterium | reverse complement strand
GTTTTAATTTCTCCATGTATAAATTGTTTTTGTTACTTTTGAGAAAAATATAAAATCGTAAGATGAAAAACATTTCCTCCCTTATTTTTGCCGCTTTTATAGTAAGTGGGATTAATGCTCAAAACTGTACAGACCTTTTTATTTCTGAATATATAGAAGGTAGTTATAATAATAAAGCCATAGAGCTTTATAACCCTACTAACGAGGCTATCGATTTATCAAAATATTCTTTATCAAGATGGAGTAATGGCCAAACAACACCTCTAAACACAATCTTATCTGGAACTATTGAAGCAAATGATGCCTTTGTAATTGCCCTTGACAAAAGAGATCCTAATGGTGAAGGGTATGAAGCCCCTCTATGGAATGGATGGTATGTGTTCACAGACTCTATTAGTGGTCTTCTCGATAGTATTTATACAGATGAAGATAATTTGATGGGACGTGTTGATTTATTTATTTGTCCAAATTACGAAGATGGAACCATGTACTTTAACGGTAATGATGCTGTAACACTTGAAACTTCTACAGGAGACATTCTAGATATTATTGGGAAAATTGGCGAAGATCCAGGTGAAGCTTGGGGGGATGAAAATGATGCTTACTGGACAAAAGACCAAACCTTAATTCGTAAAGCAAGCGTTACTGGTGGATTTGTTTACGACGCTACACAACCTTTTTCCTTTGACCCAACATTAGAATGGGATTCCCTCCCTCAAAACACCTTTACTGAATTAGGTCAGCATACATGCAATTGTCCTGATGACATGTCGATATCTGAGTTCGAAAGTGTCATAAATCTATACCCTAACCCTAGCCAATCAGGATTATTAAATATTGAAAGTACATCTCCAATTCAAGAAATAAACATCTATAATTTAATTGGACAAAGTGTATTTTCTAAAAACTTTCAGGGGGTAATATTAAAGGAAAGCATTAACATTGACCCATCCATCAATGGGGTTTATTTTATATCTGTAAAACTAGAAAACAATACGCGCAGTTTAAAAAAGCTTATTCTTAAATAACCTAAGGCTTCAGATTTTTGACGTTTTAACTCATCGTTTGCATGCGAAACATCATACTTTTAGTTGCACTTCTATTTAATCTTCAGTTGTCGGCTCAAATTATTCTTAAAGGCTATATTTACGACGACATTAGTTCTGAGACCTTAATAGGTGCTAATATTATTGCATCAAATGGTACAGGTACGGTTTCAGATCTCGAAGGCTACTTCGAATTGGCCCTTCCAAAAGGAGAGTTTGAGATTCGGGTTTCATACGTTGGTTATAAAGAAGAAAAAAAGACCCTTAAGCTTAGCCAAAATACGACAATAGATTTTTATCTAAGCACCCAGGTTTTAGATGAAGTACAAGTCGTTTCAGACATTGCGCGTTCAAGAGAAACACCAGTGGCCTTCTCAAACATCAGCCCTAAAAAACTTGAAGAGGAACTAGCTGGG
The DNA here is from genome assembly GCA_913051935.1 of uncultured Flavobacteriales bacterium. Lineage (GTDB taxonomy): Bacteria > Bacteroidota > Bacteroidia > Flavobacteriales_D > Crocinitomicaceae > UBA952. The sequence goes on along the minus strand of CAJXCU010000086.1, from coordinate 4,230 downwards.
CAAGACATTCCTATGATTCTAAACAGTACCCCCGGAGTCTATGCAACTCAAAGTGGTGGTGGTGATGGAGACGCTAGAATTTCCATTCGCGGATTCAACCAACGTAATGTTGCTGTGATGATTGACGGAATCCCAATGAATGATATGGAAAATGGCTGGGTTTATTGGTCAAATTGGTTTGGACTTGACCTCATGACGAAAACTATTCAAGTTCAACGCGGATTAGGCGCTTCAAAATTAGCGATCCCTGCTGTTGGTGGGACTATGAATATTCTTACCAAAGGGATCAATAACAAAGAAGAGGTGACATTTTCACAAAATATTGGAAATAATGGTTTTCTAAGATCGACTTTGGGTTACAACAGCGGAAAACTAAAAAATGGCTGGGGCTATTCTTTAGCTGGTTCTTATAAGAGAGGAAATGGTTGGGTTGACCAAACATGGACTGAGGGTTTTTTTTATTTTATGAAAATTCAAAAAAAATTTAACAATCACAGCCTGTCTTTTACTGCCTTCGGCGCACCTCAAAGCCACGGACAAAGGTCGTATAAAAAAGCTATCTCCCTATATGATATGGACTACGCTGCCAATTTAGGAATAGATACATCTGGTGTTGATGGAGGTTATGGCCTTCGTTACAACGAACATTGGGGAGAGCTGAATAGATATACTGTAAATTTTGACGAAAACAACAATCCTATTGATACAGTTTTCGCTAAAAACGAAGTCGTAAACGAAAAAATGAATTATTACCACAAACCACAATTAAGTTTAAACCATTTGTGGTCGGTAAATAAAAAAATGGTCATCTCAAATGTGTTATACGCCTCAATAGGAAATGGAGGTGGTTTAGGGGTAACACCCAGTCTTGTGTCTGCAAGCTTTAACGACAATAGGCAGATCGACTTTCAAAGTATTTATGACAGAAATAGTGGAAATACAAGAGACCCCTTTTTGGGTGATGTTTCAATAGATCCAAACTACAGTAGTACGGAACGCAAATCAAGTCAATTTTTAAGGTCTTCTATTAACAACCACAGATGGTTTGGCTTGCTATCAACTTATAATTATCAAGCAAATAAAGAATATAACTTTTCAGGAGGAATTGACCTCAGACATTATACTGGTGGGCATTACAGAGAGGTTTATGACCTTTTAGGGGGTGACTATTATGTAGCCAACGACAATGTTGCGGCAATAGACAGCTCTGCCGTAATTCGAATAGGAGATAAATTTTCATATCACAACGAGGGCCTTGTTAAATGGGTGGGGCTATTCCAACAAATGGAATATACTTCTGGAAATTGGTCTGCCTTTGTAAATGTTTCATTTGCATCTACCGGCTACAAACGAATTGATTACTTCAGGCCTATGGACCTTGTTTTAAACGACACAATAATGGTCGAAGCACTTTCTTATGGAGACACCATCCTAAATAATGGAAATAAATATACCGTTGACTCTCCAGAGGCAAGATACACCGAAAGTAAGTGGAAATGGATACCTGGCTATACCTTAAAAACTGGTTTAAATTATAATCTAGATGAATACAACAATGTTTTTGTGAACATTGGTTATCTTGAAAAAGCCCCAAAATTCAATAATGTCTTTGATTACGACAACCAACTCTTTGCTGATATTAGAAATGAAGAAGTTGCTGCCATTGAGCTTGGTCATAGTTATAATGGACGAAAAATTAGCTCAAATTTAAACCTTTATAATACAGAATGGAAAAATAAACCTCAATCTGGAAGCACTGTAGTTGATGGTGAACCATTGAGATATAATATTAATGGAATAAATGCACTGCACAAAGGAGTGGAGTTTGATGTAGCAATTAATCTATCAGAAAAATTTACACTTGAGTTTCTGTCCTCAATAGGAGATTGGCGATGGACTTCTGGTGACACTATTCGAAGTTATGATGACAATAACCAGCTTATTGTTCCTGAGGGCGGGTTGGTTTACTTTGATGCCACAGGTGTTCATGTAGGCGATGCGGCTCAATTACAATTAGGTACTAGTGTCAGATACCAATTTCATAAAAATGCATATATCAAATTAAGGGGTATGCGTTTTGACAATCATTACGCAGATTTCAATCCCTTTGACCTTCAGGGAGAAAATGTAGGACGAGATTCTTGGAAAACGCCGGCCTATTCTCTTTTAGATATTCATGGTGGATATCGTTTTCGCTATGCTGGAATGTCTTTAGATTTTAAAATAAATATCCTCAATGTACTTAACACAACTTATATTTCTGATGCTCTGAATAACGATACTTATATATCAGGAAATCAATTTAATTTTGATGCCGCTTCTGCTTCTGTATTTATGGGAATGGGAAGAAGGCTAACGAGTTCACTAAAAATTTCATTCTAATTCAAATAACATGAAAAAAATTCTTTCACTTTGTTTTTTAGCTTATTTACCTCTTCTGGCTCAAAGCCCAGAATATTATCAATCCGCTCAAGAATTAACGGGCGAAGAATTGAGAAATGAACTTCATGAAATCATCAAAGCTCATAATGAGTTTTCTTACAGTTCTACCAAAAACATTTTGAGACTTGCAGACGAAGATCCACAAAATGAAAACAATGTTATTCTTGTTTACAAGGGCAACTCAATAAGTAAAGATGACTTTTCTACCAATATGCAACAAGATTTCTGGAATCGAGAGCATGTGTGGGTAAAGTCTCAGGGCGGTTTTAATGGCGATGAAACATATGGTGCTCTTGGTGCTTATTCGGACGCGCACAATTTAAAACCTTGTGATGCCAGCATCAATACAGCTCGAGGTACTAAAGATTTTGATAATGGCGGTACTCAAAACGCTGAGGCAACAGGGTGTTACTCAACATCAAATACTTGGGAACCACGTGATGCAGTAAAAGGAGACGTGGCTCGAATTATTTTTTACATGGCGACGCGATATATGGGAGATCCTGGTGAACCAAGTCTTAATGTTGTAGATTACATAAACAACTCTGGCGATCCATTAATGGGAAAACTTTCTACACTATTAGACTGGAATGAACAGGACCCTGTAGATGCATTTGAACGCAGAAGAAATCAAGTTATTTTTAACTGGCAGCAAAACCGAAACCCTTTTATTGATTATCCTGAATTGGCAAATTTAATTTGGGCAGAAGCCGACCTAAACCCTTTACTTTTCGCTTCTGTAGAATTGCAAAATAATGCCCCATCAGAAACTGAAAGCCAAGAAGTCTATGCTCAAATATTTAGTGATGTAAATACGCCTGTTCAATCAGCAACTTTGAAATGGGCAACCTCATGGGCAGATCTTTACAATTCACCTTCTGAAAATATTATTCAAATGACAGAAGGTGATGTCAGCTGGGCTGCAACAATACCTGCACTTCCAGAAGGAACAGATGTGAAATACCAAATTACAGCTTCAGCTGATGGTTTACAAAACACGTTTTATGGGAACTATGTAGTGGCTTTAAATCCTTTTGAGGGAACAATTACAAGTATTCAAGATGTTCAAGGAACTGGGGATTACTCCCCTTTTGATGGTCAAACCATATCAACAAAAGGTGTAGTAACTGCAGTTTTAGGAGACGATTTTTATATGCAAGATGGTGAAGGGCCTCGGAGCGGAATGTATGTCTACACTTCTCCTGTTATTCCTTCTATTGGAGACAGTGTGATTGTAACTGGAGAAGTTTCTGAATTTCAATGGGAAGATCCTACGCCTGAAAAAATGACAGAATTAGCTTATCCTGATCAAGTCTATGTTCTTAATTCAAACAACCCGATTCCAAACCCAATTGACATTACTACTGGTGGGCTTGCAAATGAAGATTATGAAGGTATGCTAGTTCGTGTAACTGATGTAACGGCGACTTATGCTACATTTAATTTTGATGATTATGGACAATGGCGGGTTAATGATGGTACCGGAGAATGTAATATACACAATACCCAAGAAGGCTATGAGTATCCTGCAGAAGTAGGAGAGTATATTTCATCTATTACTGGTATTTCGACTTATCTGTTTGGTGAGTGGAAAATTAGTTTGCGAATGGAAGATGATGTAGACGGAGGGTCAGATCTGTCTGGGCCATCAATTATAGAAACAACTGTAGTAAGCGAAAATTCTATTGCGTTATTTTTTAATGAAAATGTAGAACTCTCTAGTGCCGAAAACTCATCTAATTATTCAATTAATAATGGGATTGTTGTTGAGTCAGCATCAAGACACCC
>CAJXCU010000085.1 GCA_913051935.1 uncultured Flavobacteriales bacterium | reverse complement strand
GCTGAGTGGTTCATCATCATTTCGTATTCTCAAAAAGCTTCCATTAGAATGAATGCTGTAATCATCCGAATGAAACAATGAAAGCTTGTAATATGGAATGGCCCAGCTGTATCTTGTTGCTCTTTTATTTAGGTGAACAATAATACCATTGGGTCTAAGCTCAATGTTACAGTAATTGTTGGTGTTATCCTGCTCCAATAGTCCTTTGAAATCTTTGCTGTAGCTTGAAATATTGAGCTTTGTAGAGCCGATTCCCTTTAAGCGAAGACTGTCCCATATGGAATAGGCTGGACCCACAAGTGTAGCTATTGCTTTTATGTTTTCTTTTGATAATACCGTTGAATCTAATAGCATATGTTTAGATAACAAACTTGCTTAAATAAGGTTTTGATTTTTAATGTATATTTGTTGCTCAACGCCCTGAATTTATACAACACTCTACAAAGCCTTACTCATGATTTCAAGACTAATCACCATCTATTTTTAGCCGAACCTTAAAAGGATATAATATTTAATTTTTCCTTGGCTGCGAGCAGTACTATTGCTTGATGATTTTTTGCATCGTGCGCCCGTAAATTGTATCAATCACTATGAGGTAGGTTCCCGGATTGATTTTATTCAAATCTACTGCGTTGTCATTGTGCTGGGTTCCTTCCTGCATAACTTGTCCATTCATGTCTATGAGCTGATAATCGAAGCTGCCTGATGTGCCTTGAACGAACAGGCTATTGATGACCGGGTTTGGTCCAATCTGAATGCTGTTTTGTGTTTCTTCAATACTTGCATTAAGGTCTAAAAAGTTGTCCTTATAGCTGACACTAATGACAGCCTCTTCTCCAGAGGCATCTAGCCGCGTAACTACTTTCAGTATTGGCTCTTTTTCATTGTTTGTGATCCACTCATACTCGTAACGCACCGGAACAGGTAGCTCGTACCATTCGGCACCTTCAAATAGATCTATAAATACAGAGTCGCTTTCAATGATTTCATGCCTGATTCTTAGGACATCAAAAGTACCATAAGGTGTTGTGATGCTTCCGTATCCATCTACTTCTGTATTTCTTGTGCGGTATTGTATCCAAATGGCATTGTAAATAGGGTTGAGGTCTAAATAAGAATAACCGTTCGATGTAAAGCTGTCGTCATAATTCATTGGGAAAGCGTAACGGGTTTCAATCGTATCGGAGGTAACCGGTATTTCAGTACCTGAAATGCCAATGGATAATCCGACGCTCGTGATTCCGTTCGTTGTGTTTCTTGAAAATTGATTGATGGCATCAATACTAATCGGTAAAAATTCTCCTGCCTGATCCAATGGGATGTCTACGGTTTCTGCAAAATTTGTGGCTTGGTATGCTTCATCTGCAAAAGCACCAAATGTGAAGGAGGGAATAGCACTTGCGTTGTCCATACTCTGGTAGTCCTTTAGGGTTTGACTTTCGGCTATAAGGCCTGAAAAGTCCCAGGTGTAATTGTCTCCAGTGCTTGCATAGTCGAGTGAGAAGTCATTGGTATTACTTATGCGTACCGTATCTCCACCATCGGCAAAATCTGAAACTTCGAGTGTAATTTGAGCACAAAGAATCGTTGGTAGAAGGGCAAAAGGAATTAAGAATTTCATAGTAGCTTTTGTTTAAAGTAAAGTTAAGGGTTTATTGTTTCTAATCATATCTGGTTCAAAATTAGTGGAACAAAACCCAGCGACACTTAACAAAGGATAATTTGCGTTTTCATGCATAAAGTTTTGGGTATTGACTATCTTTATGGTGACTAGAATAAAACTCAATGAAAATAAATAAATCTTTTTTGTTTTTAATATTATTATTAATTCTTTCAACTACACTTTATAGTCAGAAAGAAATTATTTTGATTAAACAGAAACCATCTGTTAATAGGTTTTTTGCAAAGTCTTCCATCTTTGATACAATTTATTTTTTTGGAAAAGATAGTCTAATAAATTTAAGGTGGGATTATGATACAGTTTCACTATCCAAAGATTTAAAATCAGGGAAAATTACTGACCCTTTTTTGTATCAAATCAAAGTGTTTGAGTTGGATGATTTTCCGATAAATGAAGATACAATTTGGTTTTTTGGAAAATTAAATAACGGATTACTTCCTTTTTATTTACTTACTGAGTGGACGGAAAGACAAGATGTTAATATTTTCAGTCTTCGTGTCATTAAATATAGAAGATCGTTAAAATCTTTTTTTACCAGAAGAAAATACTTTGGAGTTAATATAGGTGGGACTTTTTACTACACCCGTAGGAAGGTTCTGTCGCATCTATTTTGAAAAAGTTAGATTTGCTTAAACGTCATCACTATGTTCAAGCACCATCACTATCACAAAGTAGTCCTCTTTTTCATCAATTTACATTAGATAAAGCAATCAAAAGTTTGTACGAATTAAAGGATTAAAACAACGATAAACAAAGCCAAGCCTAGTAGCTTGGTTTTATTAATGCATTTATGGTTGCCGGCATTGTTGTTACTTTCTTTCCCCTTATTTTTTATATTTATCAGACATTGCAGAGAGCAAAAGCGCTTTTTTGACTTTGCTTATGTAGTAGTTTATTTGCTACTATTATTGGTGCTTTTGATGCTTTTTTTTTACCCTTGATTTATGATCTTTATTTTAATAGGATTGTCTACAGTATTAGTTTTTAAGAAGATAGCGGGACAAAAAAAATAATTAAATAGATATGAAAAAAATCATTTTCTTCATTTTCATTTTGACATTAGCAGAATCGTCCTATTCGCAAAAGGATACGCTAGCAAGTGAAATCGAATTTAAAGAATTCGTATATCAATGTATTGATTCCCTCATAGAAAAAAATATAAAATATAGTTCTGTTGTAGGCGTCAAAATGGGATTAAATCTGAATGGTGAATTAAAAAAATACGATCTTACATTTAAAAATAAAGATCAAAAATTCAGAAGAAAGGACTATAAATGGTTACGGCATGTATTCGATCAAAAGAATTATAAAAATGTTGCAAAACTATTTTATTCTCCTGACGACCTAAAAACTGCTAAAACAATGAAAATATCAATAACATATACTAATACCAAGGCAATTTCACACCTGTAGAATATAAGGCAGGCGAAGGAACAACTGATTAATCTATTTGCAAAAAAAAAATACCGTACAAAAATGGGGAGGCCTTGGTGTAGAAGACACCCCCTAAAATCGTTTCAGAACAAATGCGTACTTTTGCACTCCGAAAACAATTGTGATACAAAACTTTTGTTTTTTTAAACCAAAGGATATGAAACGAATTAAGGAATACAAGACACTTTTTAATGTAGAAGGCGCATTAGATCTTAAAGATTTAAAGAAAACCTACAGAAGCTTGGTCAAGCAATGGCATCCAGATAAGTTTCAAGATGATGACGACCGCAAGGAAGAGGCAGAGCTGATGGGGCAGAAGGTGATTGATGCCTACCATTTCTTGGTGAGTATGGCACCCGAAACCAAAGAGAAGAACCTACCTGCGTACAAAAAGACGATTGACGAATGTGGGATCGAGAACTACAAGCACAAAGGTTTGCTTTTAGAGCTCTCTTTTACCAACGGAGCAGTCTATGAGTATTTCGGGGTAACACCTGCTTTATTTAAGAAGCTTATGAATTCAGACAAACAGATTCGTTTTGCGAAGCGAAGCATCTTTCATTCCTTTCCTTATAGACAATCAAAAAAGGCACTAGAGCCGGAAATGGCCTAAGATCAAAATACCACAAGCCAAAGACATAAAAAAAGCCCGACACATTGTGCGGGGCTTTTTGTTTCGTCAAATCCGAACGATTTGAGATGTTCTCTAAATAAGTTATTGATAGATAACACTTCCTTTTGCAGGGATGCTATGTATGCCATCTTGGTTGATATATTTAACGGAATAAATATACTTGTTATTGATACTGACATTTTTATCCTTCAGTGAGGTAACCGCTGCATCCGAAATTGTCTTAAGCTGACGAAGCTTTCCTCCTTCTTTTGTTCTGAATATTTGGTAACTGTATACCTCGTCTTTTGGCCGATCCCAGGAGAGTACAATCGATTTTTCATCCATATTGGCATCTGCCGTAAAATTGGTCAATGGTTTTCTGAAGCCAGGTTCATAAAAGCGCGTAAATTCTTTCGAAGAAGCAATGTTTTTACTTTTATCAGCAGTTACGATGACATATGTGTAATTGTTACCAGCATCAATGGTCTCATCGTTGAATTCAGTTTGAGTGCCTGTCCATTGAAAAACAGTGTCTATATTGACCCCGGTTTTACGCAATAAAAAGTTGTTGCCGATGTCCTCACTGTCTGAGTTGATCCAAATCACCTTGAGCACTGTATCCTTGATTTGAACGTCTTTCAAAATACAGGGGATAGGCGCAATGGTATCTGGCTTTAAAACCAAAATCGTATCAGACATTATCGACTTATTATAATTGAGGTCTGTTGCACTCATGCAATAGTATACCTCTGAACTCAGATTGTCTAGGGCTAGGGTATCTGTAAATATCATTTCTGTTACAAATTGAGAGGTAATCTCAATAAACTCTTCTCTGATTTGATTGGCTCTGTATACACGGTAACCTTTAATGTCATCGTCTTCGGGAGCGGTCCAGGTAAGCTTGACAATGCCTGATGAGTCAATTTTTCCTTCTAGCTGAGTAGGAGGGTTGGGAGGTTTTTGATCGAGCGTAAATAAATAACGCGGTGCAGAAAATACACTATCGTCTTTGTTGGTAAGTGCAATTTTGTAATAATAGTGGTCTCCAGTTTCATTCTCTGTGATGCTAAAACGCACTACACTATCAGAGTAGGTTAGAGATTTTAGTTCGCTGTATAACCCGTCTCTTTCCGAAGAGCGAACCAAAAGTATTTCTTTAATGTTGGGTTTATCTGTGTTGGGGTGAATACTTCCCTTTATAATTCTTGTCTCATCTGAGGCATAGAGTGTATCGATTTCGGTCCATGCATCGATGAGTAATGGGACATAAATCTTCTGCCGCTCACTCAATAGAGAACGATGACCAAATAAGTCAATTCCATGTATCCTGTAGTAGTGGAAATGCCCAGGTTCAGGATTGTGTCGATATCTAGCCTGTGTTCGGTCTATTTGTTGTTCGGACGAAAAAGGAATAAAGGGTAGGGTGTCTAAAAAAGCGCCATCCTTTTCCTTGTCCATGGAATGCTCTATGTCATATCCCAAAGCCAAGTTTTCATAAGTTTTTTTGTTCCATATGAGCTCTGCAACTTTCTTCTTGTCCAAAGACAACGAAACATCTGCTATACCAGGGTAGCTTGTTTCCGTTTTTGGATCTATAAACACATAGCATGCTTCAAAGCCATCAACGGTAATTCTGTATACATAGGTTTCTTTTTTACTATAAGATTTATCTACAAAAATATTGCCCAGTACAAATTGAAAGTCTGGATTGATCACATTCTCGGATAGTGCTGAGGCAAATGAGAAATCTAAAAGTGTTTCAGGTAAATTGTTTTCATATACCGTCTCGAGCAGTGCGATTTGTTTTTCCTCTTTTGGATTTTTTGAGTCGAGCTGATCGAAACGCTCTTTTGCAGGTGCAATGGTCCATTTTTTTCCTTGTGAGAAATCAAGCTGCTCATAGGTGGAGTTTTTCGAGGCTGCGATACGGACAATTTGTGCACCCTCTAATGCAATCTTCTGGTATTGTTCAAAATTGTTAGGAAGCCATTTGATTGAAATAGAATCTTTATCAATTTTTTGGGTGATAATTAGCTCTTGCCCATACGAGTAAATGGAATAGAGGCTCAGAAATAAA
>CAJXCU010000084.1 GCA_913051935.1 uncultured Flavobacteriales bacterium | reverse complement strand
TAATCGAAATCAGCTTTAACGGTCCAATCTTGAATCCCTGAATCATAATTAAAGATCGTGCTTTGACTCGTTGTAGGCGCATTGGAATAAGTCGTTGTGGATTCGTTCTGACCTCCAACCCTAAATTGGTACTGACTAAACGTCCCTGTCAGATTCATAAAAAGCTTTGGGCTGATAATCTTGTTCCATCGCACTGCTGCTATGGCATTTCCCCATCGCAATCCATTGCTTGAAGTTTCGTCTGTACTTGACGTGTCTTCTGCTGTCGTGTAGCTATTGTTGGCGTCGTTATAGAAGCGATCTCTTCCAAAGTAACCACTCAAGTAGAGTCGGCTGGTCTCGGAAAACTTATGGTTGATTTTCGCATTTAAATCCCAAAAGTAATAACCACCTGTTTGCGTTGCTGAGGAGCCTCCTTCACCGCCTTCTTCATCCTTCCCCCCACCTTGTTTGCTGTTACGCATATTAATAAAAGGCCTAGCGAGCACATCGATGTACGTGCGTCTCCCCGAGATGATAAATGAAGTTTTGTCTTTTTTAATTGGGCCTTCTAGAGATAGCTTTGATGAGATCAATCCAATACTACCTTCTCCATGAAACTCTTTCATATTTCCTTCCTTCATTCTGATGTCAAGTACAGAAGACAAACGGCCTCCATAGCGCGCCGGGAACCCTCCTTTAATCATTGTAACCTTATTGATTGCATCAGCATTGAAAATTGAGAAAAAGCCAAATAAGTGGGTTGCATTGTAGATGGGAACACCATCTAAAAGCATGAGGTTTTGGTCTTGACCTCCTCCACGAACGTAAATTCCACTTGAGCCTTCGCTACCGGACTGAACACCAGGAAAAAGCTGTATGGTTTTAATAATGTCTTTTTCTCCTAAGAAAACAGGGAGGGCTTTAATTTTTTCAATGGAAACGTCAAAGGAGCTCATCTGTGTACGCTCCTCAATATTTTTTTCCGCGGTAACCGTAACTTCGTCGAGCTCTTGTATGGTCATAAGGTCAACAGACAAGGCATAGTTTTTTACGCCGTCAAACTGATACTCCATCGCCGTATATCCGATGTAGGAAACCCGCAAGTATACACTGTCCTGAGGTAACGTTAGGCTATAGAACCCATATTCGTTAGAGAGCGTTCCTTTCTTGGATTTTAAATCATAGATCTTGGCACCAATAATGGGTTCTCCCGTTTTTGCTTCTTTTACAGTTCCGCTAATGGTGAATTTTTGCGCAAAAGAAAGCTGTACGCAAGTCATGATTAGCAAAATAAGGCTGAGTTTTTTCATTTTTTATAGTTGTTTTTTTATCTAAAATCGGTACCCAATACCAAACCTCCATGTATTTGAATTGTATGAGGGCTTTAGGTCATTGTATGCTGATTTCATGAAAGTTCGGCTAAAGTTGTCTTTTATCTTTTAACAAAAGATCCTCTTGACAAAAACCCTTCCTCGGTTGCCGCCTCATAAAAGTAGGTTCCACTTGGAAGATTTCTAACGTCAATAATAGATGTGTTGCCTTGAACCATATGACTTGATATGGTCGTACCATGTGCATTGATGATTTTTAGGCCTGAAACATTTGTGTTAAAGTCAAAATAAACCTCGTTGCATACCGGATTTGGAAAAACGGTTACAATAGAGAAAGGATTTTTAGCAGTACCAACATTCCCTCCTGTTAAAGCAAGATCGTCTATAAATAATACGTTGCCTATGCCCATTCCTGAGCCACAAAAAAGCTGAATCGAGTCAATTGTATTTGTCAAGTTGAGCTCTTCATCGAATGTGACATAGCTCTCTTCCGTCTCATTGATTTCAATATAGCTTTGCGCAACGACTGTCTCATTTTCGAAAAAACTCAGGAAAATGTATGCTCCATCAAATCCATTGATATTTGCCTTGTATGCTCCAGAAAAATTAGTCGGGGTTGCGTCAAGGGGGTACATAGCTCCGAAATCTTCTGATCCAAGTGACAAGATTCCTTCAAACACATCTCCATCCAAGTCTGCAGTCGCTAACTTTGCCGCATAACTTCCCTCAAAAGCATCATTTGTGGCCGAAACATTTTCCGGGATTCCGAGTAAAGGTGTAAAGGCATTGGTGCTATACCAATCTTCAGCCTCGTTCATTACAGGAATTGTCCAATTCTCGAAGGAATAGTTGTCTATTGGACTTGGAGTGCTGCTCGTATGATTAAAGGAAACGTTATCAAGTTGAATCCAAGACCCAGCGAATCCTTCATCTGCAAAGGCATTGCTCGAGGCAAAAGCAATAATTATTTTTTCTTGTGCTGGCGCATTCATCTTTATGGCAAAGCGCTCAAAAGATGTCGTGTTCTCACCACCGATAGTCAGTATACTGTAGGTCTCAGCTCCTGACGCATCGAGTTGTATGACCACGGCTATTGCGGAGTCGCCGGGTTGCATCTGGTATTTAGCATAAAAAATCAAGGAGTCTATCGGGTCTGAATATGGAGCGCCACTTCCATTTCCGATGTCTCCAAATGAGATGTACCCAAATGATAAATCACCTTCCTCTGTTGGTTCTTTGGTTTTAAGATAAACAGAATAGTTTAAGTCCTGGGCGTCTTCACTTTTTTGACAAATACCCATTCCTTGTGAACTAGAAGTTTGCCAATTATCTAAAGTTTCTGTTAATGGGATTTCATTCCACAATTCAAACCCTCCATTGGGGATTGCATTTGATTGTGCCTTTGCTAAGCTAGAAGATATGATAAGAAGGAAGAGTATTTTTTTCATAATTATAAGTTTATTAATATTTCTGCTTGGCGCTTTAAATTTTTGTCTAGCCATACAAACACATAGTCAAAGATATTAAAAAAGGTTGCACGCGGCTTAAGTAAGGATTTCGTTCTGCTTGCGCCTGATAATAATGCAATATGTATCTTCGTTATTTCATTATCGATAAATTGATACTTTGAAAAACGAATACGCGTTTAAAAATATAGCCCTTTACAAGAAGACAAAGGATTGGCTTCAAAAAAAACAGCTACCTCGTTTTGAAGGGTTTTCTTTTTATGACCTCATAAAGATGTATTTATTCGGTTTGATCAAAGGAGACCTTACCTCTCGTGCAGGAAGTATATCCTTTAGTTTTTTCATGGCCATTTTCCCTGCGCTTCTCTTCGTGTTGAACCTCATCCCATATATTCCAATTGAAAACTTCACTGAGACCTTTTCACGTTTTGTAGAATCTGCAATGCCAGAATCTTCGCAAGAATTTTTAATGTCCATCTACTCAGATATTCAGAGCCACCAAAGGGGCGGACTTCTTTCTTCGAGTTTTCTGCTGTCAATCTTTTTTATGGGAAACGGCATCAGTGCGATATTTGCGGGTTTTCAAGGCTCATATCACATAAAGGTGACCCGCTCTTTTATTCGGCAATATATATACAGTGTCGTTGTGGGATTGGTCTTATCGCTTTTACTTGTCCTTGCTGCTGCTGCGTATATTTCATTTTTAGTGTACTTAAGAAATGCATATTCTAAAATTGATTTGTTGGACATCTCTTATTGGATTTTCAGCTTCAAGTTGCTCTTTACAATTCTTGTGGCCTTAATTTTTTCATCGCTACTCTACTATGCAGGGACACCAGGTGGAAGAAGTCAGAGGTTTTTTAAGCCTGGTTCCATAATGACATCATTACTTTTTTTAGTCACCACATACCTTTTTGGCATCTATATTGCAAAGTTTTCAAACTACAATGAGCTCTACGGTTCTATTGGAGCGCTTTTGGTATTGATGTTATATATATACATCAACGCAATTGTTCTTTTGCTCGGTTTTGAGCTAAATGCGGCTCTTTCTCAGCTTAAAAAAAAGTAATGCTTTAGGCTTTGAAATGTGCCAATATATTATTCAGTGTTTCGCTTGGACGCATAGCTTCAGAACCTAATCTATCATTTGGATTGTAGTAACCTCCAATGTCCATGCGCTTCCCTTGTACTTCATTTAGTTCAGCAACAATTTTAGCCTCGTTTTCAGAAAGCTGTTGCGAAAGTTCTTTAAATGCAGACTTAAGTGATGGGTCATCATTTTGAGCAGCCAATTCCTGTGCCCAGTACATTGCTAAGTAAAAGTGACTACCTCGGTTATCCAACTCACCACATTTTCTTGAAGGAGACTTATCATTGAGTAAAAAAGTACCTGTTGCAGCGTCTAATGTTTCTCCCAATACTTTTGCTTTAGGATTGCTATCTGCTTCAGCCAAGTGCTCTAAAGAAACGGACAATGCCAAAAATTCACCCAATGAATCCCAACGCAAATGATTTTCTTTTGTGAACTGCTCCACATGCTTTGGAGCAGACCCTCCAGCACCTGTTTCAAACAATCCTCCACCGTTCATAAGTGGCACAATAGAAAGCATTTTTGCAGATGTCCCAAGTTCAAGTATAGGAAAAAGGTCTGTCAAATAATCACGAAGAACATTTCCTGTTACTGATATCGTATCAAGCCCTTTGGAAATTCTATCAAGAGAAAAATTTGTCGCTCGTTCAGGCGCCAAGATTTTAATTTCTAGGTTTGAAGTATCGAAATTAGGTAGGTATGCATTAACTTTTTTAATGAGTTCAGCGTCATGCGCCCTATTTTCATCTAACCAGAAAATAGCAGGAACTCCTGTTGCTTTTGCGCGGTTTACAGCTAGTTTAATCCAATCTTGAATCGGAAGGTCTTTAACCTGACACATTCTCCAAACATCACCTTTCTCTACCGTGTGTTCGATTAGCACAACACCATCTTGATCGGAGACTTGAACTTTTCCATTTTGAGCAATTTCAAATGTTTTATCGTGAGATCCATACTCTTCAGCTTTTTGGGCCATTAGTCCTACATTAGATACACTACCCATTTTGGTTGGATCAAATGCTCCATTTCGTTTACAAAAATCAATGGTTGCCTTGTATACACCTGCGTATGATGCATCTGGGATGACCGCTTTGGTATCTTGTTGCTTCCCTTCTTTGTTCCACATTTGACCTGAAGTGCGAATCATTGCCGGCATGGAGGCATCAATAATCACATCACTCGGAACATGTAGGTTTGTGATCCCTTTATCAGAGTTCACCATAGCCAAATCAGGTCTTTGCGCATAACATGCTAAAATGGCGGCCTCAATTTCGTTTTGCTCTGCTTGATTTAAATTTGAAATTTTAGCCAATAGATCCCCAAATCCATTGTTCACATCCACTCCAAGACGCTCAAAGGTTTCACTAAATTGATTAAATACTGGTTGAAAAAAGACCTTTACTGCATGACCGAAAATAATTGGGTCAGAGACCTTCATCATGGTTGCTTTCATATGCAAAGAAAACAAGACCCCCTTTTCTTTGGCATCTGAAATTTCTTCTTCTAGAAATGAGAGTAGAGCTTTTACAGAAAGGAATGTTGCATCGATAATTTCACCTTCTAGTACTGCGACTTTTTCTTTTAATACGCTTTTCGTTCCACCCGTATTGATGTGCGTAATTTGAACCCATCCCTCTTTCTTTATTGTTTTAGATTGTTCGTTGGATTTAAAGTCTCCACCATTCATTGAAGCTATGTGTGTTATTGAATCTGGAGACCATTCACCCATTGAATGGGGGTTTTGTTTTGCATAATTTTTTACTGCTTTTGGTGCTCTTCGGTCTGAATTTCCTTCTCTGAGAACTGGATTGACCGCACTCCCCTTTACCTTGTTATATGTTGCTTTGATTCGTTTTTCATCATCTGTTTCTGCATCTTCCGGATAATCGGGAAGTGCATAACCTTGCTTCTGCAATTCTGATATGGCGGCTTTTAGTTGAGGAACAGAGGCACTAATGTTTGGTAACTTAATGATATTTGCTTCAGGCGATTTCGCCAACTCTCCGAGCTCTGCCAAAGCATCATTTACTTTTTGTGTTTCCGTGAGAACATCTGGAAAATGGGCCAAAATTCTTCCTGCTAAGGAGATATCTCTCGTCTCGACACTGACACCTGCTGCTGCAGCATAAGCTTTTATAAATGGCAAGAATGAATAGGTAGCCAAGGCTGGTGCCTCGTCTGTTTTCGTATAAATGATTTTAGACTTTTGCATGAGTAT
>CAJXCU010000083.1 GCA_913051935.1 uncultured Flavobacteriales bacterium | reverse complement strand
GATGCTTCTTATTTTGATTTCCCTCAAAAAAGTAACATATTTGCAAACAAAAATTTGACACTCGAAGGAATTGTTGAGATATATGAATTTAATGCGGTATAGTTTGACACTTGCTTTGGGGATTTTGACTCAGATTTCCATTGCCCAGGTGACTTCAAGTCACCCGCTTTCCTCTAACGGTATTGGAACTTATGATTCGGGTGCAAACGCAATTACATCGGCACTAGGAAATGTAAATAGTGTGTGGATTGATTCAACAAATGTCAATTTTTTTAATCCTTCCTCGTATTCTAGATTAAGTAAAGGGAATACACTTTTATCGCTTGGTTTAGATTCAAGATTTTCATTTTATCAGCAGTTAGATGTTTCTGAGTTTAAAACATCTACAATGTTTGATCATTTTTCACTAGCATTCAAGACTTCTAAAAGAAGTGGTTTGGCTTTCGGTCTAAAGCCATATTCGAACGTAGGATATGAGTTCAGTCAGTCCGTTTTTACAGGAATCGATTCCATAAGGTATACGTATGCGGGTCGAGGAAACCTGCAAGATGCTTTTCTCGGTTTTGCCTTTTCGCCTATTTCCTCGTCCAGGTCAAATTTATCTTTGGGAGCAAATGTTTCTTATCTATTTGGCTTTGTTTCGAATGAACGAAAGAGTGAGCTCTTAAATGCTGATGCTAGCCCGGGTGGATTATCGTTGGATTTGACAAGGTTGTCCGCTTTTCATTATGAGTTGGGAATACACTATGAACAACGTATAGGCAAAAGAAATATGCTGCTGGTAGGTTTTATAGTGGACCCCGAACAGGATTTTAATGGTTCTATTGAAAACAGTCTTTATACCTCAGCCAACATTAATGCGCCCTCTATCTATGATACCGTTTTTTCAAATACGACGCCGGGATCGGTTAAGGCTTTAACTACTTATGAGGTAGGTTTGAAATACAAATATTTCTTTAAAGAGACAAAGCGTAAAGCCACAACACGAAGGCCTAATATAACTTTGGCTGCTTCCTATAGTGCGAGTCAAGGAATCGAGTCCAAATTTGAAGATAGCGAGGATTGGCAAATAGGTCCCTCGAATTGTTGGTCCATTGGATTAAGCTATGCGCCTGAGACCAGATTATTTGAAAATGTGGCTACACTCAAGGTATTAGAGAAGCTCAATTATCGGGTTGGTTATTTTCAAAGAACATTGCCGTTTGATGCTGGTGGGGTTGAATATCTGGATCGTGGCACGACATTTGGAATTGGTATTCCCATACTAGCCCAAATGTCTTTATCCTCTCTAAATTTGGCATTTGTTCTTGGAGAGAGAGGAACAGGTGTTGATTCCGACCTAAGGGAACAGTATATAGGATTTAAGTTTGGAATGGTTTTTTCACCTTCCAATTTTGAAAAATGGTTTAGAAAAAGAAAATTAGATTAGAAAGACATGAAGAAAATAGGATTAGGATTAGGATTTGCGTTTATAATTTCACTGACTTTTGGTCAATTGGATTCACTTAAAGAAAGAGAATGTAAAAGGATGCAGTTGTTTGTCGGTCAAGAGCTGAAGCTAAAGAACTATGCACGTGCAACCATGTATTATCTTCAAGGTGAAGAAATTTGTGACAATTACGATGCTAAGAAGTACAAGAACATGATCCAGACCATACGGAATACGGTCACTACTGAAAAGGATAAGGCGCGCAAAAAACAATATATTGATACACTTGTAAGTGCCTATGATCGCGTTGAGCAAAAGGGTTTCTTCAATCCAGCCGAAGCGTCAGTAAGAGGGTTATATATTTTACAATCCACAAAGCCGAATCGTGAAAAAGCAGACTCACTGTTTACTATTGGATTTGAGCAAGGAAACACCTTTAAAGATGCGCAGCTGAGTTATTATTACTATAATCTTTACATGATGTATACTAGGGCGAAAGATGCACAAAAAGACCTGTACAAAAAGAGAATGATTTCTGATTATTTTTCTTTGTCGAAAAAGATAGAAAATGAAGGTTTTAAGGCAAGAACTTTAGAATCCATGACGAATTCTTTTAACAACGTTGTGCGCACCTGCGACGATATTCTCCCCGACCTGATGGGCTTCATGAGTGATTTGCCTCAAGAAAAATCAAAAAAGAAAAATACAGTCACTAATTTCCTAAATCTATTGAAGGAAAAGCAGTGCACAGAGAGCGAGGAGTACGCCATGCTGATTGACACAATCATATCCATTGATAATACTGTAGACGCTGTTTTAGCGAAAGCAGATTTGTTAAAGGTAAAGAAGAAGTACAAAGCGTCTATTGAGGTATATAGAACAGCGCTTGAGATGGCCGATAATGACACCTTAAAGGGAGACGTGCAATTGAGTATTTTGGAAATTCAGTACAACAACTTAAGTAGTTTTAAGAGTGCGTATAATACAGCAATGTCCATAAGTGGTTTAAATAGATCAAAAGCACTTATGGTGGCTTCAAATTGTGTTGCAAGACTCGCGAATACATGTGGTTCTAGTACATTTGATAGGAAGTGTAATTACTATTATGCTGCTCAATTGGCGACAAATGCTGGAGAGGCATCCCTTGCGGCTAAATACCGTGCAAACTGTCCTTCTTCAGATGAGATATTCAGCAATAACAGTCCTGCTCAGGTTACACTATCTTGCTGGGGTGTAACCGTTGACGTTAAGTAAAATAGATATTTTCATGCTCAGATTTCTTGTTTCCATTTCACTTTTGTTAACGGGAATGCTGTTGTCTTGCGAAAATAATTCGGGAGAAATACAAAGGATTACTCATTTTGAGAATGCCCCTGATGAGTATACAGAAAATCTAGATATGTTTCATAACGATTCTGGTCAAACAAAAGTGAATTTATATGCCAAGGTTTCTCAAACATTTTATGAGCCAAAGCATATTACAAAATTCCAGGATTACTTGAGGGTTGATTTTTTTAATAAAACTGGCGTTAAAGTATCAACATTAGTCGCCTTATCGGGGCTTTTTGATCATGACGAGGGTGTTGTAGAGGTTCAAGATTCTGTTCGTCTATACAATTATGTAAAAGAACAGCAGCTAGAGACAGAGTATTTGATTTGGAACAAGAAAGACAGCACAATTAGAACAGACAGAAATGTGTTGGTTAGGTCTCCTAAAGAGATTTTAAAAGGAAAAGGTCTGGTCACAAAACAAGATTTTAGTTTTTTTGAAATTCTCGAACCTACCGGTAAAATGGATATAAAGAAAGAAAGATGAATGTATACAATAAGGTAATGAAAGTTTTTTGGTTGTTTTTTGCCATCGTTTTATTTTTTGGCGTTACCTATAAATCCTTCACCGAGGGTTTTGAGAGGTGGGCGGTATATTATCTTTTTGTATTACTTGCCGTTGGAATGTACTTTTTTAAGACCTGGATGATGAGAAGAATGGAGCGTCACATTGCCTACATGAAAGAGCAAGAGTCTTTGAATCAAAAAAAATAATTTAATACTTCATTTGATTAAATATTTTCGCATAGCCCAGTCACGTTTAGCCTTATTATTTTTTTTAATGCTCTTCATGCCTATGGCTGCTTTGGCTCAATATTTTGTAGATGGAGTAGTCTACGACGAAACATACGCGCCAATTCCTTTTGCTAAAATTTTTGTAAAAAATGCCCCTCAACAAAGAACCGTGGCTGATATTGATGGGAAATATCAAATCAGTCTTGCACCTGGAGAGTATTTTCTAGTGTTTAGCTCAACAGGTTTCGATACAAGGGAATCTTATGTTTCGATTAACGAAAAAAACATCATCAAAGAAATACAGCTTTTTCCCAGCCGTATTCAGGACCTTGAAACAGTAAATGTTACCTCAAAAAAGTCTAATCCAGGAAGGGAGATTATGAAAAAAGTGGTTGCTCGACGAGAGCAAATCAATCAATGGAATTATCCACATCGCGTGAATGTATACATAAAGGCAAGAGAGGATGTTCACAAGAAACAAAACCAACCAGAAGACCTAAATGAAATTGATGATACCTTTGATGGTAGGCGTCCTTTGCGGGACACAATGAATTTACTGGAGGTACAGCTCGAAAGAAATTTTGCTCCTAGAAATAAGGTTAAGGAGTTTCGAAATGCCTACACTTTGAGAGGATCGAGGCGTAATTTGTATTATACAACAACCGTCAAATCAAACTTTAATTTTTTCGAAAATCTATTGCGACTAGATGATCTTCATGAGAATCCAGTGAGCTCTCCCATTTCTATTCCTGGAATTGTATCCTACAAATATCGTTTAGTTGAGAAATATGAAGAGGAGGGTAAGATGATTTCAAAAATCAAAATCCAAGCAAGAAATTCAGCAACTTCAACACTTCAAGGATATATTTGGATCCAAGATTCAGTTTGGCTAGTTCAAAAGTTAAGCTTAAAAATGAAGAAGGGTAATTTACTAGTCTATGACTATTTTAAAATCACTCAGGAATACGATCATTATGGTGATTCTTTGTGTGTTTTAAAAAGGCAAATATTGGATTATGGGGTTAAATACAAGCGGGAATCGTCTACATGCAAAACAACAGCAATTTTTTCGGATTATGATTTTAACCCAAACTTTAAAGCTAAATTTTTTAACCGCGAACTGGCGGTAACAGAAAAGGAGGCCTACGAAAAAGATTCTACTTTCTGGACGGAAAAAAGACAAGATGCTTTGACTTCAGAAGAAATTGCCTTTATCATTAGACAGGATAGCATCCGGGATTATATCAATAGAAAAGAGTATCTAGATAGCGTTGATCAGGTGTTTAATAAAGTAACCGCGCTTAAGGTTCTTTGGTGGGGGGTTGATCATCGAAATCGGGACAAAAGACACCAATGGACAATAGGCTCTTTGGTCACTACAATCAGGCCTGTATATATTGCTGGACCAAGAATATCTCCAAACTTTGATTTTTATAAAAAATGGGATAATCAACGATCCCTGGATTCGTATACTCAAATTTCTATCGGATTTTTGAACAACGATATCAAAGGAGATACTTGGTGGAAATATAAATTTGATCCTTTCAGACAAGGTAAAGTTAGAATAGCACTCAATCATGATTTCGACGTAATCAGAGGGTTTGATGCAATTACCCAAATATATAAACGAGAAAACTTTATCGAGGCAACTAAATTAAGAAGCTCAATCGAGTATGAGTTATTCAATGGGTTTTACGCCAAACTAGCAGGTGAGTTTTGTGAAAGAAGAAGTATTGAAGGGTACGATTTTATTGATGCAGCAGACGATGTTTTACCGAATAATGAACCGACTGCTTTTCAAACCTATCAGGGGATGATTGCAGACTTCACACTATGGTTCGTTCCAAGTCAAAGATACATGCGTGAGCCATATAGAAAGGTTGTTTTGGGCTCTGCTTGGCCGACCTTCAGTATCAATTATGAAAGAGGTATACCCGATTTATTTGGTAGTGATATTGACCATGAGTACTTACAAATTAGCGTTGATCAGACATTTAAAATTGGCACAATTGGCACTTCAACTTATCGCCTTCTTGGCGGTAAGTTTCTGAGTGCAAAAAACTTAAGGGATCCAGATTTTAAATTCCAAAGAAGAAGTGATCCTATTTGGTTTTCCAATCCTTTGTATTCTTTTCAAGGCCTCGATACCTTATTGCGAACAGATGATCTAACACTTGAAGCCCATTTTGTGCACCATGACAATGGGGCGATTATCAATAAGATACCCTTCATGAAAAAAACGAGAATAGGGCTTGTTTTTGGTGGTGGGGCACTTTATGTAAAAGAACAAGATTGGTTACATTATGAAGTTTTGGCCGGTCTTGAAAGAAATTTTAAGCTCTCACGGCGAAGATTACGTGTAGGTATTTATGGTGTGCTATCCGCAGGCAATAAGACGCCAGCTCGCGCGGACTGGAAAATTTCTTTTGCGATACTAGACGAGCGCAATATGAAATGGGACTTTTAAGGAGATGTTTATTTTTTTTCCTTCGGAAAATATGTTTTGTTTCTGATTAAAATCAGCACCACACCAGAAGTTATACAGGCGTCGGCAAAGTTCCATATAGCAGGAAATACTTGTTTTCCGCCGATATATGGAATGGCATTTGGCCATTGAACGTTAAATTGGAACATATCCACTACATTTCCCAATAAAAAACCATGATGTCTAACCTCAACCGCTCTTGAATATTCTTGCCCATGTATGGTTTGAATACAGTTTTCAAAGTTGCCTGTGCCTTCCATGTAGTTGTAGTAATTACATGGGTCAAAAGAGAATAAGAAGTCATAAAACATGGAGTCTATAAGGTTTCCTAATGCTCCAATAAATATCAAAGATATGGCGATAAGAAATTCCATCCTCGCGCCTTTTCGGTATTCAGTCCATAGGAAATAACCAATTCCAAGAATGGCGATGATTCTGAAAACACTTAAGCCTAGTTTTGCCCATATGGAGCTACCGAATGTTGTTCCAAAGGCCATTCCGGGGTTTTCGATGTAATTTAAAACAAACCAATTGCCAATAAGTGGCTGGCTCTGCCCTTCAACAAAATTAATTTTGATACCAAATTTTATGAGCTGATCGATAAAAAGGAAGGAAACAATAAGAACAATGAGAACTGTGAGCTTATTTTTCACTTATTTATTTTGTGCATTCTTTGCATCAATACTCATTGTTGCATGCGGAACCAACTTCAATCTCTCTTTTTGAATAAGGGTTCCATTCACTCTGCAAATGCCGTAAGTTTTGTTCTCAATTCTAACTAAAGCAGCTTGTAAATTGTTGATGAATTTTTCCTGACGCGCAGCGAGCTGAGCAAGCTCCTCCCTCGAGAGTGTTTCGGAACCGTCTTCCATCATGTTGAAGGTCCTACCAGTATCATTTGTACCATGGTCATCATTGTGTGAAAGAGAACCAACCAACAAATGGTAATCGTCTTGTGCTTCTTTTAATTTTCCAAGGATTAAATCCTTAAATTCTTGCAACTCTTTATCTGAATATCTATTTTTTTGCTTTGCCATAAACTATGGTTTGAAATGTAAAGAAATTAGTCGCCCAAAGATATCATTTTTAGCGTTCTACCGACAATAAATCTATATTATTTACATTCTTTTTT
>CAJXCU010000082.1 GCA_913051935.1 uncultured Flavobacteriales bacterium | reverse complement strand
GTTATTCCTTTATAGTTAAACGTCGTTTTAGCCCTTTTAGTTGCACGGAATAATGTGTTTTTACTGACTTAGGAAATAAACGTATTACGTTTATTTATGAGTATAAATGTCCATATAGAAAAAACTCCTCGGCACTCTGCCGAAAGTATAAATGGTTGAAGAAAATGGGGGTTTATTTTAGCTAAACTCTTTGTATGCGGCGGCCAAGTTATTCGCGATCATCTCAGCTGTACCGCCTTCAATATGGTGTCGCTCTAGGAAATGGACAAGTTTACCATCTTTAAATAAAGCGATCGAAGGAGATGAAGGAGGGTATGGAAGAAAGTACTTTCGAGCCTGTGCTACCGCCTCACCATCAACACCCGCAAAAACGGTCGCCAATTGATCCGGCGTGTATTCACCTTTTAAAGAAAGCTTTACCCCAGGGCGCATGTTTCCTGCAGCACATCCACAAACAGAATTCACAACAAGGAGAAGTGTTCCTTTGTTATTTTGAATCGCTTCATCAACAGTATCTGCGTTTAATAATTCATTGAATCCAACAGCGGTCAGATCTTCTTTCATTGGCTTTACCATTTCCGGTGGGTACATTTTCTTTCTTTTTAAAGTGTGCAACAAAGTTAAGGAAATGATGCATAATTGATGCACCAAGGGAAAAACTATTTTAAGCGACCCGAACAGATATAATCATATCGAACTTTGCCACAATTTCTTGCGCGTCATTTATGGCGCGGACCTCAATAGACTCATTCACCCTAACTTTTTCAGCGATACTTTTGTCGATAGCGGCCTTAACGAGTTCTCCTTGAGTACTTTCAAAAATGATATCACTTTCCGCCCTTTTGATGAACGCTGCATTCATGCCCTTAAAGGCAAATGAGATTTCTTTACCTAACATTTTAGAGAAGTAAAACACTTGAATACCACCTGCAATATCAGCACCTACTGCCAAGGCACCAAAATACATCGAATTAAGGTGGTTTTTTGTACGTCGTCTCAGCTTAATTCGAACTCGAACTGATTGGTCATCAATCGAAAGAAGCTTGGGGTTGGTATAACCAATTAAAGGGATTCTGATCCGTCCCAATAGAAAGAGCAACCACCTCATTTTTCGAATTGATACTTCCTTTTTAATTTCCAATGAGTTTTTTGATTTCATTTAACTTTAGTAAAGCATCCATGGGGGTGAGGCCGTTAATGTCTACATTTTTCAATTCATCATGAATTTGCTCAAGCACAGGATCGTTTAGCTGAAAAAAGCTGAGCTGCATCGAATCATTTAGGGCCGCTTTAATTTCTTTTGAGCTCTTTTTATCTCCTCCAGCGTGTCTGGACTCAAGCTCTTGGAGCATCTGCTCTGACCTCCTTAGTACGCTTTTTGGCATACCGGCCATTTTCGCCACATGAATCCCGAAGGAATGCTCGCTCCCCCCTTCAGTTAGCTTCCGAATAAACAGGATTTTTTTACCAACCTCCTTAACAGCAACGTTGAAATTTTTAATGCGCTCAAACTTATGTGTCATCTCATTCAGCTCGTGGTAGTGCGTAGCAAAAAGGGTCTTACATTTTGCTTTGTTGGATTCGTGAAGGTATTCTGCTATCGCCCAGGCAATAGAAATTCCGTCGTAGGTACTTGTTCCTCTTCCGATTTCATCTAGTAAAATGAGACTTCTTGGAGAAATATTATTTAAGATGCTTGCTGTTTCATTCATCTCAACCATAAAGGTAGATTCGCCAGAAGAAATATTGTCAGAAGCGCCAACCCGCGTGAACACCTTATCTACAACACCTATTTCGGCTTTCTCTGCCGGAACAAAGCATCCCATTTGTGCCATCAAAACAATGAGTGCGGTTTGACGAAGCAGGGCGCTTTTCCCACTCATATTAGGGCCTGTGATCATCATGATTTGTTGAGATTCTGGATCTAGCATTAAATCATTGGCAACGTATGGCTCGCCCAGAGGCATGGCCTGCTCAATTACTGGGTGCCGCCCCTTAGTTATGTTTAGTTTTGTGCCTTCATTGATGCTCGGTTTACAGTAGTTATGTTTTTCAGCGACCATTGCAAATGACAGTAAGCAGTCAATACGTCCAAGAATTTGAGCATTGGTTTGAATAGGTGAAATGTAGTCGGCCATTTCCAGAATCAATTCCTGAAATAAGCGCTGCTCAAGGGAGAGGATTTTCTCTTCGGCGCCAAGAATCTTATGCTCATATGTCTTGAGCTCTTCGGTAATATACCGCTCTGCGTTTACGAGTGTTTGTTTTCTAATCCACTCTTCGGGTACTTTGTCCTTATGAGCGTTTCGAACCTCTATGTAATAGCCAAAAACATTGTTGAAAGCAATTTTTAGGCTAGGAATTCCGGTACGTTCAGATTCGCGTTTTTGCATTTCTGCAAGAAAATCTTTTCCGTGGTAAGCAATCTCTCTCAGCTCATCTAGCTCCTTGTTCCAGCCTGAATGTATGACTTCTCCCTTTCCAAACTGACCAGCGGGTTCTTCTGCAAGTGTTTGGTCAATTAAACCAACAAGTTTTTCACACGGATCAAGGTTATTCAGCATCTCCGTTAGCCCTTTCGGGTTGCTTTTCTTTTGAAGCAGGGCTTTGATGTTTGGAATTTCAGTTAGTGTTCGTTTGAGGTGTGCTACCTCTTTTGGATTCACTTTGCCTACGGCCACCTTTGAAATCAAACGCTCTAAATCTCCGATGTTTTTGAGTCGTTGTGATAGCTCGAAAGAAAGCTCTTGGTGTTCTTTCAAAAAGGAAACAACAGACAGCCTTCGTTCGATAGGTGCTTTATTTTTAAGCGGTAAAACCATCCATCTTTTGAGCATACGCCCACCCATTGCTGTTTGGGTTTCATCGAGAATCTCCGATAGTGTTTTTGCATTTTCATTGGTGGAGGACAAAAGCTCTAGGTTGCGAACAGTAAAGCGATCGAGCCAAACATAACGTTCTTCTTCTATTCTTGAAATGCTTGCAATGTGCTCGAGTTTTTTGTGTTGGTTTTCTCCCAAGTAATGAAAGATTGCACCCGCAGCGATTGTCGCTTTTGGTAAATTGTCAATTCCAAAACCTTTCAAGGTTTTGGTTTGAAATTGATTGTTTAGGGTTTCTTCTGCGTAGTCTTTTGTGAAAATCCATTCGTCCAAGCGAAAGGAGTAGTGCTCGGAACCAAATATATTTTCAAAGTCTGTTTTTTTGTTTTTCTGAAAGATGATTTCACTTGGCCGAAAGCCAGAAATTAATTTCTGCAGGTATTCGTGGTTTCCTTCTGCAACAAGGAATTCTCCCGTTGAAACATCTAAGAATGCAATTCCGTGTGATTTGTCTGAAAGGTGAATGCCACAAAGGAAATTATTTTTTCGCTGATCGAGAACTTCATCATTGAAAGATACTCCCGGTGTAACGAGCTCAGTTACGCCTCGTTTAACAATTTTTTTTGTAAGCTTAGGATCTTCTAATTGGTCGCATATGGCCACCCTTTCACCTGCACGCACAAGTTTTGGCAAATAAGTATTCAAAGAATGGTGCGGAAATCCCGCGAGCTCGATGTGTGCTGCCGCGCCATTTTTCCTTTTTGTCAGGATGATGCCTAGTATTTTGGAGGCAGTTACAGCATCTTGGCCAAAGGTTTCATAAAAATCTCCTACACGAAAAAGCAATAAGGCTTCAGGGTGCTTTACCTTAATTGCGTTGTATTGTTTCATTAGAGGAGTCTCTGAACTCCCTTTTTCTTTAAAAGATTTCGCCAAATGAAATGATTTTGTAACTTTTGTAAAGTTAATAGCCTCTCCGTGTAAATCAAAGCGAGACAAACATATATTTGGGATTAGATGAATAAAAAATTAAAACTTTGGGAGCTTGAGCGCAAAACACCCGACGAGTTTCGGAGCCAACAGAAGTTTCCAATTGTAATTGTTCTTGATGATATTCGGTCTCTCAACAATGTTGGTTCGTTTTTTAGAACGGCTGACGCCTTTAATATTGAGCAGGTAGTTTTGGCCGGAATTACAGCCTGCCCACCACATAAAGACATTCGTAAAACAGCGCTCGGTGCCACAGAAACAGTGCGCTGGAAATACGCGGAACAGGTCATCGATGAGGTCAAAGATTTAAAGGCAGAGGGCTATACTGTCTGTGCTATTGAGCAAACTGAGCAAACTATATTTTTGCAGGATGTTCAGGACTTTGATTCTAAACCGTATGTTTTGATTTTTGGAAACGAGGTAAACGGAGTTCGACAAGAACTTGTGGATTGTGCGGATTGCGTGGTTGAGGTACCGCAGTTCGGAACCAAGCACAGTCTTAACGTCAGCGTATGTGCGGGTATTGTGCTTTGGGAATTTTGTAAAAGATTCATGGAATGAGGCAAATAGTATTTTTTTTTCTTATACCAACCTCTTTCTTTTTTGCGCAGCCAAAAAACATTACACGTCTTGACAATTGGCAAGACACCAGCTTGATAAGTAATTCAAGCCAGGTACGTTACAGTGGGCTTTGCACCTTTGTGGAGTCTGGTGAAGAGTATGCCGTAATCGGGACAACGGAGGGCGCCTCTTTCCTCAAGCTTTCGGAAAACGACAACATCTTATTCATTGATGCTGTTGAGGGAAGGTATCCTTCTGCCCAAGCAATTACTCGGGAATATAGGCGCTATAAAAACTATGTTTATGCCATTGGAGACGAAGGCGATGCCAGCCTTCAAATTATAGATATTTCGTATTTGCCTGATTCGGTCGTGCTCGTCAATGACATCCAAGATGAGCGCGTTGGAAAGGCACACACCATTCACATTGATTCAACAAACGCCTTGCTTTATTTGTGCTCGGTTACCCCAATTATAAACGGCCAGGCACAGGGCCTCATTCCGCTTCGTGTTTTTTCCTTGGAAAACCCACTTGAGCCCCTTCTGTTGTGGGAAGGTTTTGAAGACCTGGCCGAGGTTCATGATATGGAATTAAGAGACCAAATTGCAATTTTGAATTGTGGCTTTGAGGGAATTCGTGTATATGACTTTTCAAATCCGATTGCCCCAATTTATTTATCAAATCTTGAATTTTATCAGAACCAAGGATATAATCATCAAGGAAGCTTGAGTCCTGACAAAAGCATTTATGTGTTCGCCGATGAGACACCCGGCACACGCATCAAGAAGTGTGCTGTTTCTCCAAATTATGACCTACAAATACAGCATAACTTTGGCGTACCGGATGTCCCTTATTTAAAAACCCCGCATAATATCTACATTACAAACAACCTTGCTTATGTGGCTTATTACAATGACGGTTTAAAAATTTATGATTTACGCGCTAACCCTCCCGAGGAAATTGCGGCTTATGATACACATATTGACCTTCCAGGAAACACCTTTTCAATGTGGGGTGCATGGGGTATAGATGCTGACCTGCCTAGTAATCGAGTTGTCGTATCGGATCGCATTTCAGGGTTATTTCTTTTTGATTTTGACCAAGATTTATTTGAAACAGCAGCGCCTTCTGATGTGCTACAGGTATACCCAAATCCGATTGAGTCGGGCGCAAAAGTGGTTGTTCGCTTGCCCGAAGGAAGCGCTCCTTCTTTAAGCGTAAGAGTTCTTTCTGCAACCGGTGCGATTGTTCATCAAATCAATATTGACGCCCAAACCTATGTTGCTTTTGAATTACCGTTGGCGGCAGGTTGTTATACTGTAGAGGCTACATACTCTAGTTTTAATGAGGGGAAGGACTATAGAAAAAAGATAGTTATTATCTAGTATTTGTAAGACCAATGCTCTTTTACCATTAGTCTAGCCGAAGACTTGAAGCTTATTTTTGTTAACTTCGTTAGGCTAATAAGGTCTATTATTCAATGCAATATTCAGAACATTACGATTATATTTTCATTGGTTTAGGGGCAAGCTCTTGTATTCTTATTCATGAGTTGCATAGAAAGGACATGTTGTCTGATAAAAAGATACTTATTCTTGACCCTTCTGAAAAATTAGAAAATGATAAAACATATTGCTTTTGGTCCAAGGAATCGGATAATATCACGAAAGATTTTGCACCTTTAGCCTCTCATAGTTGGTCAAAAATAAGGATTGATAATCTTGATGCTCAACAAATTGGAGACCTGAAATACTACCACATTAAGAGTATTGATCTTTACAGATCAGCTAAGAAAATATTGTTAGACTATGATGCTGAAGTCAAAAAAGAAAGGGTTGAAGAAATAACCTCAGGTATTAAAACGACTGTCATCTCCTCTAAAGGAGATTATGGGGGAGAAAGAATTTTCGATTCACGCCCCCCAATGATTCATAAGAAATTATCTAAGGATCAAAATATTTTACAGTCTTTTGTGGGGTATAAAATTAAGCTTAAAAACAAAGGATTTAATCCAGAGGTATGTACGCTGATGGATTTTAATGTCCAACAGCAAGGACACACACAATTTTTCTATGTCTTACCGTTTTCTGACTCCACGGCCTTAGTAGAGTTAACTCGTTTTGGTACAGAGCCGATATCAAAAAGCGAATCCAAAGCCATTATCGACGAATATATTTGTGAAAAATTCGGCCCATACGATCTTGTTGAAATTGAGCTAGGCGTTGTACCTATGTACATGGATTTAAGTCCTCCTAAATTAATTGAAGGGGTAACTAATATTGGAACTAGAGCAAATAAAGTGAAGCCAAGCACTGGTTACGCTTTCAAGAACATGTACACACATGCTGAAGCAATTGTGAATAAAACAGAGGTGCGTAAAACCGCCGCAAGGTTTCGGTTTTATGACCGCCTTCTCATCTTAATTTTAGCTCTATGGCCTAAGCGAGGCAAGCCCATTTTTCAGCAGTTATTCCGTGCCAGAGATACAGCATTTGTACTGAGGTTTCTTGACGAAAAGACAAGCGTTTTGGATGATGCTAAGATGTTTTATAAACTACCGATAGGTATATTTTTACGTTCCTGCTTGGTTTTGTTCATTAGGAAGTTCGGATCAATTCTATTATTGTTTGCGCCAATACTTTTATATTTTATTCTTGAAGCCGTCTTTGCTTCAGCAACAGAGGCTATAATGTATTCAGTATTGGTAGTTGGCCTTTTTGTAGTTGGAATACCGCATGGAGCCATGGACCATATGACAGAAGCCTTGTCCAAAAGTAAACGTATAACCGCGCCTTTCGTTTTGAAGTATCTGGCTTTGATGGCAATTGTTTATCTACTTTGGTT
>CAJXCU010000081.1 GCA_913051935.1 uncultured Flavobacteriales bacterium | reverse complement strand
AATACAACAATGACTCATGAGGTTCTTTTACCTGGAGATGTTGACTGCTATTCGTTCGAACTTTATGATTCATATGGCGATGGTATGCAATATGGAACGGGTACGGGTCCTGACGGTGGATTTGGCTTTGAAATTGTTTCTGGTGGAACAACTATAACTTCGGTTGCAGCTGAAAACTTCGGTGAACAATTGATTACAGGAGCAGTGGTTAGAACAGATGGTTCTGACGCAAGTGTTTCTACACTTGACATGGCAAACATTAATGTTTTCCCTAACCCAGCTACTGATGTTGTAAACATCTCAATGGAAAATGTTTCTTCGGAAGCTTCAGTTTCTATCATGGACCTACAAGGAAGAATTCTTGCAACACAAAGTGCTTCAAGCATGAGCGGTACGCAAGTAATTACCTTCGCTACTGAAGGTTTTGCAAAAGGAACATACGTGGTTTCTGTAAGAGCAAATGGTTTGACATCAAACACAAATGTTGTAATCAAGTAATTATAGCATATTAGAAAATATAAGGGCGCTTCGGCGCCCTTTTTTTTTGCATTTATTTTCCTGCTAAATTCTGTTACATTTTGTTAAGAAGGTTATGCGCTAACCGGGTTTTGCCATTCAAAAGTTCTATATTGCAGAAACTATTTCAAAAAAATTAAAATCAATAAAATGCGAAACAACCAAATCTTCCTAATGGCCATTGTTCTTGTGGTCGCGCAATTTACTTTTGCACAAACCAAAGAAGAAATTATTGCCAACTATATTGAGAATACCGGTGGGGCCGAAGCCTGGAACAATCTTCAAGGACTTAAGATGACGGCAAAAGTAAGTCAAGGAGGAATGGAAATTCCTATAGAGATGATTCAACTTAAGGACGGGAGGCAAATGACAAAGATTAGTTTTCAAGGCAAAGAGATCAAACAAGGCGTTTTTGATGGTAAAAAATTATGGTCACATAATTTCATGACAATGGAGGCAGAAGAAAGCGATGCAGAAGCAACAGCAAATTTTAAGCTAGATGCAAATGATTTTCCAAATCCATTTTTAGATTATGAAAAGAAAGGATACACCATTGAGTTAATGGGAAAAGAAACGATCCAAGGAGCGGAAACATTCAAGTTAAAATTAGTGCAAGAACCTAAAATGGTCGAGGGTCAAGCAGAAGAATCTGTATCGTATTACTTTTTCGACACAGAGAACTTTGTACCGATTGCGATGCAGACCGAAATTCAGTCGGGCCCTGCTAAAGGTGTAATTGCCGAAACATCCTTTAGTGATTACCAAGAGGTAGAGGGCCTATATTTTCCGTTTTCGATGTCACAGGGAGAAAAAGATAAGCCTGGCCAACCGATAACCTTTAGTTCAATTGAGGTGAATCCCACTTTTGAAGACAGTGACTTTGCTTTTCCTGAGAAAAAATAATTAGCGAATCGATTAATTCTATCTAATGAAAAAACTGAGATTATATGCTTTGTGGCTATTTCTAGCTGCGGGTTCAACTTTTTATGCTCAAGAGATAAATGTTGTAGATGGCGCTTCTATTTTTGGTGACTTAACAGCAAGACAAATAGGGCCAGCACTCATGAGTGGCCGTGTGAATGACCTTGAGATTCATCCGACGAATAATAAAATCATATACCTCGGTGCAGGTGGTGGGGGCGTTTGGAAATCAAATGATGGTGGGGCAACCTTTATTCCAATATTTGACGACTATATTCAGTCCATAGGAACCGTAACCCTTGATCCGAATGACCCTGATAAAACCATTTATGTTGGAACAGGCGAGACATGGACGCGAAATAGTGTCTCATACGGGAACGGTCTTTATAAGACATCAGATGGCGGTTCAAACTGGCAAAAAATCGGACTTGAAAATTCAGAGCGCATCGCAGGTATTATTGTGAATCCCCAAAATTCAGATGAGATTTATGTCGCCGCAATGGGTGCATTATGGGGAGACAACGAAGAGCGTGGTGTTTTTAAATCAATAGATGGTGGTCTTACTTGGGAAAAGGTCTTGTACGTTAATCCACGGACAGGCTGTGCAGATTTATTAATGGATCCCAGAAATCCATCGATACTCTACGCGTCTATGTGGGAGTTCAGAAGAACTGGATGGTCTTTTGATTCGGGTGGTGAAAACAGCGCATTATATAAGTCTATTGATGGTGGTAAAACATGGGATAAGATTCATAATGGATTTCCTGAAGGTAAGCTAGGTCGAATGGGCATTGCCATTGCCAAAAGTAATCCAGACGTTTTGTATACAGTTATTGAAGCAGAACAAAAAAAAGACAAAGGCCTATATAGAAGTAAAGACCTTGGTGCTTCTTGGGAGCAAATGAACAATGACTTTGAAATCACCGTGCGACCTTTCTATTTTTCAAGACTCGTTGTAGATCCTAGAAACGAAAATGTAATTTATAAAGGAGGCCTTAGAGGCTCTGTTTCAAAAGACGGAGGAAAGACCTTCAAAGGGCTTGGAAACATGCACAGTGATGTTCATGATATGGTATTTTCTAACATGCATTCGGACATTATGTTTTTTGCCACTGACGGTGGTGTTTACCGAAGCTGGAACGGCGGAACGACATGTGAGATTGTGGAGAATCTTCCACTCTCTCAGTTCTATCAGATCAGTGTAGACAATGCTACACCATATAACATTTATGGAGGCCTTCAGGACAACGGTTCTTGGTATGGTCCTTCCGCCTCTCCTGGAGGCATTCAGGCACGCGACTGGAATTCTTTGGGTCAAGGTGACGGCTTTAGGGTGCTTAAGCATTACACTAAAAACATTGTATATTCTGAAATGCAAGGCGCTGAAAATGTATGGCGTATTGATCAGGACAACAAGCAGGTTAAAACTATACAACCACTTCCGGCAGAGGGACATGATAAACTCAGGTTCAATTGGAACGCGCCAATGGCATTGAGCACATCGGCACCTGATAGAATTTATATGGGCAGCCAGTACCTGCATAAGTCGGATGACATGGGTGCATCTTGGCAAATTATATCTCCCGATCTAACTACAAACGACCCTACGAAGCAGGATCAAGACAACTCTGGAGGTCTATCTAAAGACAATTCGGGCGCAGAAAATCATACGACCATTTTCACCATTGCAGAGTCAGACCTTGATGAAAATGTGATTTGGGTAGGAACAGATGATGGAAACGTTCAGGTAACCCAAGACGGTGGAAAAACATGGACCAATACGGTTGAAAATATTCCGGGCCTTCCTGCAAATACATGGTGCTACCATATTGAATTAAGCACCTTAGAAAAGGGGACAGCCTATGCTGTTTTTGATGGCCATACCGCCAATGACAAAACACCTTATGCATACAAAACCGATGACTTTGGAAAGACCTGGAAAAGCATTATTACTGGTGGTGTTGAAGGTGTGGTAAGAAACATTCAGGTAGATTATGAAAACCCAGACCTATTGTTTTTAGGAACGGAGCTAGGATTATTTATTACGATGGACGGCGGTGCGCATTGGTATAAGTATACCAACAATATGCCTGCTGTTGCAGTGCATTTTATTGCGCTACAAAAACAAACGAATGATCTAGTTATGGGAACACACGGAAGAGGTGTAATTATCATTGATGATGTTTCTCCGCTTCGTGAATTAACAGCAGAGAATATGCAGAAGAAGCTTCATTTTTTTAATGCAAAACCGACAATAATTGATGAGGAAGCAAGCTTTTCTGGATCCTTTGGTACTGAAACACAATTTGTAGGCTATAATGAAACGACGGCTGCACAAATCAAGTATCATTTAAAAAAGCGGCACACTTTTGGCAAGATGAGTATGCTCATTCTTGATGCAAAAGGGGATACTATTTCAGAGCTAGGACCAGGGAAGACCAAAGGGATCAACATTGTCAATTGGAATTACAACATGAAGCAACCTAAAGTAGCGAAAGGAAAAACATTCTCCTTTGGTGGTTTCACAACACCAACCTTACCTGCTGGAGAGTATACGGTCCGCATTACCAAAGGAAAAGATGTTTTTGAGCAGCCACTTGTTCTTGCTTACAATCCCAAAAGTATCATTTCCACGAGCGAGCGGAAAAGCAAACAAGAAGCCGTCATGATGCTGTATAATATGATTGAATCTTTGGCGTATGATGTTTATTGTGTGGATGCTTATTTGACCTATGCCAATGATAACAAGAGTAAAAAACTGACTTCAAAGCTAGATGCCCTAAAGCAGACCATGGTGATTACTTCAGGAGACAATTATGTTGGTTCCTCAGAACCTCAGCTTAGAGAAAAAATGACCAACTTGTTTCAGCGGATTGAGAACAACCCTGGTGCGCCCACACCAAATGAGCTCGAGAACCTTTCTCAAATTAAAAAGCGTTACACCGAAACAAAGACGATATTATCTAGTTTAGAGAAAAAGCATAAGCTGGGAAAGAGAGTTGTTGTAAAATCAAAACAACAGTACCTTAAAAAATAAATCATTTATGGAAAAGCTTTCTTCGTTAAGTATCTTATTCGTATTGTTTTTTTCTGGTCAAGCGCTAGGTCAAAAACTAGCTCCTAACCTAATTACAGACAATGACCACAAGTGTAGCGTTGTATTTCCGTCGGTGCCTCAAGAGGTTTTTAAAAGAACCGACGAAGGGATGAAATTCACGACGCACGTAACCGTAGAACAGAACACGTATATGATGAAGGTATTGGAAATAAATAAGCTCCCGAGTGCTTCCAGGGGGGCTAAAATACTTGAGGATTGGGCCACCAAAATGAAGGGAAAGGTTGTTTCTCAAAATGAATGGTCTCTTGGCTCATCGAAAGGATTAAAAGGTGAAATTGCCGTGAATGTTCCTGATATGCCGGAAATGGTTGTCTATTGCAATGTGATCTTTAAAGGTGAAACTGAATATCAAACGATTGTGGTTGCACC
The DNA here is from genome assembly GCA_913051935.1 of uncultured Flavobacteriales bacterium. Lineage (GTDB taxonomy): Bacteria > Bacteroidota > Bacteroidia > Flavobacteriales_D > Crocinitomicaceae > UBA952. The sequence goes on along the minus strand of CAJXCU010000081.1, from coordinate 2,557 downwards.
AAAAGTGGTCCTTAATGCGGTCCGCAAAGATGCCTTTTTGAATTCCTTTAGTTTTTTGAATTAACGTTTTTACAAGGGATTATACTTCAAAAGTTTACAAGTTGTAATTTTACTCAGCACTCTTTGTAATTTCTACGCATCTATTGAGGATTGAAAAATAGGTGGAACCTGTTTTTAGAAAAGAGAGTAGTTGTACAAAGGTTTATTTTTTCCTTGTTTTTTAAATGTGTATGTACATCCTATCTCAAAATAAACATCGTTAAAGTCGCTTGATTCTGAGTTCGTCCATTCTGTAGAGACGGCGAAATCGAAGTTTGCTAACTGTACCCCCGCTATTGCTGAAAAGCCATTTCTTAGATTGTACTCAATGCCTATTTTGCCCCATTTGTAAATGCTTGATACCTTCACCGCTGCATTATAAGACTCCTGCATGGTGTTTAAAGAAATTTCTGGAATTACTGTTAAATCATGTTCTTTATGACTTAAAGAGATGCCTATGTTTGAATACGTATTGAAGGTGTAATTTGCTCCGATAGTTCCAAATTGGTTTAAGCCAACTCCTGCGAATACGTTTTTCCATGTTATTAAAAACCCACTACTAAAAGTTCCTGAAAAATGGCGATCCTTGAAAAGTATGTCATACATATCGATAATTCTTGGGTTTTCTGCGTCATCGAAAGTCATCTTTGAAAAGTCAATGCGGTCGTAAATAAAGGTTCCGCTTATGCCTGGGGTGATGGCGAGGTTTCCAATTATCTTTATCGGTTTGGCATAGCACAAACTAATTCTATTTGAATTTAATGTCCCATTCATGTAGTAATCATTCATATAATATATACCAAGGTTCCCGAAGCTGTTTGAGCCGTCTTGATAGCTTACAAAAGTTGATCGAATTGAAGCAGTGGATGAAGGCCATTGATGTCGAAATACAGTTGAAATTTTTCTTTCCCCGTTCATTCCTGTCAAAGCAGGGTTAAAATACATATTCGCTAAGTTGACTTGATTAAAATTGATATCCTGAGCAAAAGAAATTAATGCAAATAAAACACTATGTATGGTAATCAGAATTTTCATGACTTCTATTTAATAGTGTTACATTTTGATGTCACTAAAAGTTACAATCCAAGAATTATGTGAATTAGACCACTGAGATATGGGGTCAACGGTTAGGTTAAAGATAGTTATGAAATTAGCTTTAACCATCGTTAGCCGTTATTTTAACGATGATTATTTATGTGATGCATTAGAGGGTCCCTTCTAATCAACTCTTGGCGGAATATATTTACTGAGTCCTCTGCATTTCTGCTTTTATAGTCCCTGTATTTATTAAGTAAAAAGTCATTTGATTTAAATAAACATTCTTTATAAAGATCATCAGTATGATAGATTAGGTCATTCACATTTCTAAATAAAGTAATCACAAACGTAACAGAGTCCTCATTAATTCCTGAGTTTGGCGTATCTCCGATGTCAATTTTGAAACCAATGGAAAGCTTAAATACTTTGTTATTTGCATTTCGCCAGTTTTGTCTATTTTGATTGAAGGCTTTAATTATGGATTCTTCATAACCTAGTTCTGAATTATTATTAAACTGAAAAATAATAGTGTCTTTGAGAACTTTAAATTCAAATAAAACAACGGCTTGAGAGCATAATTTTTCTGCCTCGTAAGGATATTCAATTTTTTGGGCATGGTCTTTTATGAAGCTGTATGTACCACCATTATAATGATTATTGAGAACAGACGTATCAATCTTCCAGTCATTATAATTTGATGATTTTTGGCTATATCCACATAAAACAAGTACAAATATAATAAGCGCCGTAATTGTTGTTTTCATAATTATTGCTAACGGTTCGTGTATGGTGGCGTAGCATTCCGTATGGTGCTATGCACTATACACAGTGTTAGCACCTTTTATTTTATTTCTATACATTTTAAATAATCTATAAAAAATTTTGGTTTAAGCATATCAATATCAGCGTAATATTCAGTTCCACTAACTCTGATTTTATCAACAGGGCTATTTATCAATTTGTTGAAATTTTCTTTGCTTAAATCAAAGTACATGGGAGCATTATCACCACAATCAATATCACCAAAGTTTATTAGTTTAATAGTCTCACCATTTTCAAGTTTAACCATAATATAAGAGTCAGAAGAGACACATCCTAAATCACCAGTGTATCGAGCAAAAATGAGATATGAATCGTCAAATCTTCTAAGTTCCATATTTAGGTAGTAATATTTTGATTTTCCAATCCTCTGAGATTTTGTGTATTTCTTGACATCTCCTGTAAATTCATCGACTTCATTTTTCCAGTATTTACAGTCTGATAAATCAACATCTGATTTTATGATTTCTGCTTTAACTTCTTTTGCTGCATATTCCCATGTCCCATCATTTTTGAGAGTCACTTTTTTTCCATCATTTGTTGTAGCTTCTTGATTTTGCCCATATATCAAAGCTATTGAAGCTAAGAGCATAATAAATGTTGTTGTAAATTTTTTCATTTTTTTCATTTTTAATTGGTGCTAACGTTTGTGTATAAGAAT
>CAJXCU010000080.1 GCA_913051935.1 uncultured Flavobacteriales bacterium | reverse complement strand
AGTGATAAGATTGAAATAACCAAATAGTGCTCAGTTAAAAATAAATTTCAAGCCCTCCTAAGTGGAGGGTTTTTCTTTTACACCTATTCTCTATATCTTAGGAGTATTATTAACCATAAATCAATTAAAATGAAAAAAATATTATTATTATTTCTATTAGTGCCGTTGTCTTTATTTTCTCAATCATTTGAAGTTTCGCAGATAAAGGTAAGTGATGCTTCAATGAAAAATGATTACGAAAAATATGAAGCCATGTGGGCAAATGCTCACGAAGAAATCCATAAAAAAGGTAATAAAGTTGGCTGGTTCTTTTTCAAAGTTGTTCCAAATTCTAATAACCCAGATAATCAGAAAGCAGATTTCGATTACGTGATCCTAAATTTTTATAAGGATGATGATGCTCGAAAAGCTGGATGGGGTGTTGAAGTAAATGATGCATTTATTAAAAAAGCTAATTACGGAAAGATGAAGAGTTCAGAGGTTAGAAGACTTTTAAGTCTTCGACCTGATAAAATGAAAACAGAATTTAAATCTTATAATGTTACTGGCCTAGATGCTACAGTTGACACCGGAGGGAGTCCAAAAATTGGAAATAGAGTCAGATATATTGGTGTTAAAGCATTAAATGATGATTATGAAAATTATGAAATGAAGTGGTTTAAAAATGGTCATAATCAGGATATTATTAGTGGAAGAAGATTAGCTTGGTATTTCAACAGAGTTCTTTCTAGCTCTGATAGTGCTGATAAATCTATAACTCATGCTATATTTGAAAGATTTAATCCAAATTCAACACAAACTCAACAAACAGAACCTACTTTTGAACAAGAAATGATGTGGAAACATGGTGGTGCTTCAAGAGAGTTCATCGAATATTGTACATTGGAACTAATTAATTTTAGATCTGCAATGCAATAATAAACTCAATATAAGCCCTCCCAAGTGGAGGGTTTTTCTTTCCCACTAATGGCTACAGCCCAAACCAATTCTAACCCATTGATATAATTACCTTAACATAAAATCTACAATATTCCTATTCAGTGTTTATCTGAACTTAATGAAGAGGATATGCTGATGATTTAAGAAACCATAACATTCAGAGAGTTGAGGTTTTTTTATCACCCATCAAGAGTGTTTTGATTAGTTCAAGATTTGCTTCTATGTATTGCATTCGTTTTTCCAGTGCATATATTTTAAGGTTATTTATAATGCAAATATGGAAGTGTATAGAATGAAAAACATTATATACCACTATAGTATAAAGTGATTTAGTAACAATCTACTTTTGCAGAACGTATATTTTGATTAAAGAAAGTTCCTTTAGAATTTGAATTTTCAAATGAAGATTTAAAATTGATGTAACTATATGAACTATATTCCCAACCTCCGTAAACATAATTTTTATAAGACGTGGTAAATCTTACTATTGCAAATAGCATATCTTCATATTCATACCAATCAATATTTGAAATAGCATCTGAACCAATTACTAATGAAGTGCCTTTTTTATAACCATCATATTTAATTTTATCTAAAAGGTCATCACAACTTATTGATTGACCTATAGAGTTAAATGAAATTAATAGTAGTAGAAATAGAGTCAGTTTTTTCATATACTAATTATTAATTTTTTATCATAAACTTGAATTAGCTATTTTGATACTCCTAAAGTTATTGGAAAAAGTCTGGATCCTATTCCACCGGCAAGAAGAAGTGCTTTCAATTAAAATAAATTTTTTTAAATTTCAAACGAAAATTTTTTGCCCTAAATAGTTATGAAGCATTAATTTATTAATTGTTCAATATCTTCTTTTCGAAGAATATTCTTCCAAGTTGTTAAGTTTTTCGGTTCAAATGTAATTGAAACCATATCCCGCTTAAAACCTAGTTCAGGTATAGTTGCACTATGATAGTTATTAAATGTGCTCACAAATAAAAAATCTCCCCTTGATCCTAAAAAATATGACACATACTTTTCGTCAATATTTATATTTACTGAACGATTTCCTGGATTTTTAAGATCTGGATACTTTTTATCAACTTTTTGCATATCCTCAGATTTTATATATCTGAAAGGACCATTTTTTCGATTGGTATCGTGAAGAAGGATGAACATTTGAACATTAGTTACTCCAATAGTATCACGATGCAAGCGTTGCTGTAAGCTTCTTTACCTCTTTCCATCTCTGGAATATGAATGTTTCTATAAGTTTGACAAGATCTTAACACTCCTTTAGCGCCTAAAGCATTCTCAATATTAGTCCAGTTTTCTAAAATCACTTCTAAAATCCTCTTTGGTATTAGGTTAAATTCAATATAGTGAAATTCAGAATAAACAATATTATTCACTTCTGTTCGAGGAGCCAATTTACTCTCCACTAATAACAATTCATTATCCTCTAATTCAACCTTACCCCTCAAAGAAAGTGGATGTTTTTTTGCTTTGAATTCAAAAATTAAATTTAATATTTTATCTCGAATTTTTTTTATCATTTTTGATTGTATTGATCCATAATTATTAAGTAATATACAAATTAAGTCATATAAAAAGAGGTGTGTTTAAAGATGATATAACTAAATTCTTACAAATCATTTATTGTAAAAAATACAATCAAATAGTCAAACAATGTATAATGAATAGAATGTAAAGTATTGTATATATTGATATATAGAATGGTAAGGAAGTGTATGGACTATAACTCCATATACTCTACAAGTATTTGCCCCTTTCTTTGTTAAGCCAATAATGATAGAGTTTAAGGAAAAATATGCATTTTCAAATGGGCACAGGGTGGGCACAAACTAAGACAATTGATAGTTCTTAATGGTTCTTGTAACAATAAATTGGACACTTTTGACACCTCTTTTAAACACTGTTGGAATTTCAATCCCCAAAACTTTCAATCACCCCTAATCCAAACACAGGGGCATGGGTTTTAGAAAATGGTTTTTCTATTGAAACGAAGGGATGAGATTTGATATGTAATCCATTCTCTATATCTTAGAAGTATTATTAATCATAAATCAATTAAAATGAAAAAAATACATTATTTAATTCCTTTATTTCTTGTTTCTGTTTTTGTCTCAGCACAAACAATGGTATTTAATGCACAAGAAGTTAAAGCAAAAGATTACCTAGAATCTAAATTGGTGGAAGCTTACGAAACATGCTGTAAGGATATGAAACCTAACAAAGGAGGATTTGCTCTTCAGAGACTAGGAAAAGGTGCTAAAGACGGCATGACTCATAGATTTATATGGTACTGGGAAATAGGTGAAGATCTATGGGAAGGAACTGATGTAGGGGATAAAGCTCCTCTATGGTTTTCTCAAACGGAAAATTACGTTGAAGAATTTGGAGAGTCATACATGGGCAGGGTACTTAGCAGACAAGAAGGATCCAACGAGAATTATAAATGGAATCATATTTGGGATATGAAAGTAAGTGACCCAAATCAATTTAAAATAGCTCATGATAAAATTGTAAAAAAATTCAAAAAACAGTTTGAAGGTAGATTTGTTGCTTTTGGAACTTATGACATAAATTACCCTAATGGAGCGACTCACTGGGTTGCTGTTTCAGGTGAAAGTGATCACGAACATGTAATGCTTTATGATGAATTGCAAAAGCAAAGTGAGTTTATAAAACTTCTAGGCGAAAGAGGAAAAGTTGAAGATGTCAAAGACTTTATGGTTACAAGTTTAAAGACTTATTAATTGTAAGAAAATTCAATTATAAAAGCCCTTCACTTTTGTGAGGGGTTTTTCTTTTACACAAATGGCTGCAACCTAAATCCATTCTAACCCATTGATGTCATTAGCTTAACCTAAGATCTGTAAAAGGCATTTTAGGGGTGAGATGTTAGGGGAAAGTGTGGATACGTGATGGGGCTTAGTTTTTATCCAAAAACGTCAAAAATTGATCAAAAATGATCAAAAAACGTCAAAAATGAGTCAAAATTGATCAAAAATGACTAAAAATGATCAAAAATGAATTTAATGTTATCCTAATTCATTTAGTTTTCCTAAAATTTTAACCATCGCATAAGTATCCCTTTTACAATACTCAAGTAAGCTTTGTCTTGTTTGTGGTTCATTGCCCCTAAAAGTGCCATTTACCATTGATAAAAACGTGTTTGACGCATTTCCCCCTTCATTGATTTCAAGATCGTTGTATGAGAGCTTAGGAACTAGTGCTGGAAGGACATGTTTGATTGAATAGCTGCCTTTCATTTCAGGCGTATAATACCACTTTTGTTGAAAAGGAATCATTAAGTCCTTAAGTCTATTTACGATACCTCTCAACTGTTTTGAATACTGAGGAAAGATGTCAATAAGATCAATTAGTTTTCCTTTTTCAAAACCAATATTATATACCAATATATCACCAATCGAACCACAGTCCTTAATAAGTTGTTCTATAAATCCAATTCTTGGATCTTCAGTTGGGCTTGCGAGGTATTCTCTATGTTCTATATCAGAAGCAGAGGTCTCCTGAATATGGAGTGAATATTGAAATACTAATTGTTGATAGGGTCTGCTTCCATTGTAAATCGGAATTGCAGGACCAATAGTTTCAAAGTCTAAAAAGCATAAAGGATAATTCAATCCATTTGTAAAGTTTCTAATCTCCTCAAAATCAATATGACTTGTTCCATTGACCTCTGACTCAACCTGTAGTACTTGATTTGGATTCAAGTCTGTTTGTGCAATATCTATCTGGTCTAAAGTAACCACTCCCTGATTATATAAATCAAACTTCTTGGGTTGTCTCAAACGCGCGATATTAAAAATGGAATACTCTGGAATGTGCTTCCAACAATGTCCTGCAAAATCACAGCTATATGGCTTATTGCATCTCTCGCTGATGTCCATACTTGGTGCTTTATCCGCTAACAATACTTTTTTAAATCGGGCAACTTGGTTTGGAATTCCTACTATTAGCTCCTGCACCCTGTCGTAGACTGATTCAATCGTAAATAGCTCGTGAATATCTAGCGGACCATTCTTCGTGTATTGGTTATTGATATGAACGATGGATATGTCTTTTAAGTCAATTCCTGAATTCGTAATCGCATAATACTGAATGGTAGCATCCATTTCATAGGTTTCTGACACCTTCGTTGAGCTTTTCACCTCATAGGCATGCCAACCATCATCTTCCAATACAAGAATATCCAAGGCAGCTAAAACACCATTAAATTGAAAGGCAGCCTCGTAAATCACTTTTGTGCCCTTGGCAATCTCTGCAAGGGTTCTTTCAACAGACTCTTGAAAATTGTAAAAGCTTTCCGGTGTGCAATCTACCCCACCAGGAAATAAGCCTTGTGCCAATTCTCCAACATTGGTTCCTTGTGAAAAAACCGCCATTTGTTCTGGAGAAATTTCATCCCTTAAGTTTCGGGCATGCTTATTTAAGTACAATGATTTTTCACATTGTACACCTCTAATGAAGGTTGATTTAGATAAAACGTGTTTTTGCATAATTTTCATAATAAATATAAGCTAATAATTTAGTTTGTAATCTATTTACGTCTTTAGATTATTTCTTCAACTTCCTGAATATCAGACCAAAAGTGATTTTATGTCGACTTCATCCTAACTCCTTCTCATTTAAGAACGAGTAGAAAAGAGGTCATAAAAAACTCGCGGTTCATGAGCTCTATTTTACGGCCTGACAATCGCACAGAGCAACGATGATCCTTGAATATTTTTTCTTGATCGTAATAGAAAGCATTTTTTGTTCTAGTGATGTCCTCGGGTTTCAAGTCCATTTTACCATTCACATCTGCACCAAAGGAAAAAACCAATAGACCATAAATATCCTCAAAAAACTTCCTTTGGATCCAAGCCAATGTTTTCAGCGAGGCGTTCTCACCAAAATGCGGAACAGCTATTGTAAAACCATTGTAGCATAAAAGCTGGTTAACCGTGAAGTCCATTGTAATTCCCTCGTGCTGTCTCTGAAAAAAATGGTGTAATACCATTACCAAACTTTCAAAATCCGAGCGATCTGTATCGTTTTTAAAGCGTTCTAGTACAAACTGTACGAACCTGTGAAAATCCTTTTTATCGCTTTCTTCCATCGGCATAACTGGATTTAGATTTATTCAAATAAGCTGAATAGCGATCTAAGGTTTCTTTTTCTTCTGCTTCAAGCATTTTGATTCCATTTGCATTGATTCGTTCAAGTATCGAGTTTACCTCTTCTTCGCTCGGAACTTGCGATTCACTATTTTCACTATTCAACAGGTTCTTTCGAGAACCGACGAGAGGATCAAACTTTACAAGCTCCTCAAGGTCTTTTTCTTTGGAATTAATCGTATGAAGGTTCCCTTTCGCCTTGCCTGTTCTTAAATCAATGAGGATCACAGAGCTTTTTCGTTTGCAACGTTTTCCGTAAGCCAACAGTTCTTTATGAATGGTTCCAACATCAACCTTCGATCTGATACATGCTACAATTCCTGTATCAGAAGGTGTATGATCAATATCAGCCACAAGAGGATCAATTCGAGCAAAAAACTGTCGGTCATAGCCAAGTAGCTTTTTGCTTCCTATGCGGCAGTAGAGTAATAAATGGGTATCTTTTGGATTGGACAAATTATTTTATTTTACGGTAAGACAATTGTAGCCATTTGATGAGGGGATAATGCTCGTCACAAGCAAAGGCACCGCATCGAATGCGCATTCGTTTATTTGCCTCATTGCAGAGGTAATTGCTAAGCGGAAGCGCTAAGAAAATCTCTGACTCAGGCTCCCACTTACAACTCGGACAGCGAAGGTGTACTTTATGAATCTCCCACATTATTCTTCCAAAATGCTGTAAATAATTTCATTTCCTATACGCCGAAAGCTTTCAAATTGAATAAAGTAGTTTTTCACGTGAGCCACCACGTACAAAGGATCTTTTACCTCTCGCTCCTTTAAATCCACGGTTTTCCATCTAGTTCCTTTTTCAAGAGGAAACTCTTTCGTGCTCGGACGCTCGGTAAAATTAATTTCTGCAGAAGGCCTATTGAATTCTGCATTGTTGTATGTGATATAGGCCCAGAAAACCTCATCCATTCCTTCGCATTGCACCCTGAGACCTACATTGAATTCGTCTCGATATCCGGGCTGAACGAGCACTGCCTCCACCCCACGGAAGTCATTGATTAAATTTGCCAATGACCTTAGGCCATCTTCGAGTTCTTGGTATATTTCATCTTTTCTGCGAACACCCGCAGCTTTCATTGATCTGTTGAGCTCATTCTTCCATTCTTGGATGGAAGTTCTTGTTGTTATTACGTCTATCATATTTCTATTATATATTATTTACTTACTTGGTTTTCCATTTTGATTTATTCGTAGCTTTTTCGACCATTCATCAAGCATATTTCGCTCAAAATCAGTAATGCTACCCATCCCCTTTTCGTTTATCTTATCTAAGATATCATCACCTGATGGGATGTGCTCTGGGCTTGATTTTACTTGCGCTTTGGTTCGGCGAATACAAGTTTTACTTAAATCTCCCATTCGAAAAAAAGTACCCTCACACTCTACACGCTCTGACCTCAGATTCAGAATGAATAGCGGAAGTGCTCGCTTGTGTTTCTTTTCTTGTCGTCGGTATCTTTTGTGCAGCTCTCGAACACTTAACTTGGTTTGAATCAGCGCCACAAAACCAAAAGGAGTAGCTTTATATTTTATGCTATCCTTTCGGTAGATGATCCGTTCAAAAAGAAAATTGTCTTGGTCGAGAGGTTCGGAATCTTGAAATCGAAAAAGTAAAAGTGTATTGATCATATTATTGAATTTTAAAATTGGC
>CAJXCU010000079.1 GCA_913051935.1 uncultured Flavobacteriales bacterium | reverse complement strand
ATCTTTTTTATCTTTTCCTTTATCGTTCGAAGGTTCATTGATCACGGTGAGCTTTTTCTTTGCTTCGACGAGGCATTGTTGTACGTATGCTTTTTGGGCCTGAACTACACGCTCAATTCTAGGTTTTAGCACATGAAACTCATGTTCGTCCCCTTTGGGTGTGGGTCCAGAAATAATAAGTGGGGTTCTTGCATCATCTATCAATACTGAATCGACCTCATCGACAATAGCAAAGTGATGCTTTCGCTGCACTAGGTCCTCAACAGAACCAGCCATATTATCCCTGAGATAGTCAAATCCAAACTCATTGTTCGTTCCGAAAGTAATATCTGCCATATAGGCTGCTCTACGTTCTGCAGAATTCGGTCGGTGCTTGTCGATACAATCGACAGATAGTCCATGAAATTGATACAACGGTCCCATCCACTCGGAGTCGCGTTTGGCGAGATAATCATTCACAGTAACTACGTGTGTTCCTTTTTTTGCCAGAGCATTCAGGTATACCGGCAATGTAGCAACTAAAGTTTTTCCTTCACCCGTTTGCATTTCTGTAATGTTTCCTTTGTGCAATACAGCCCCGCCCATAAGCTGAACATCGTAGTGGGTCATATTCCATTGCACTGCTGTTCCAGCAGCGGTCCATTCATTGTGCCAAATTGCCTCCTCTCCTTCGATTGTGATGCCATCCTTTTTGGCGGCTAAATCTCTGTCAAAGTCTGTGGCTTGTACTGTTAGTTTTCCGTTGGTTGCCCATCTCGAGGCTGTTTCTTTTACAACGGCAAACGCACTGGGTAATATTTCTTTAAGTGAAATTTCAATTTGTTGGTCAATTTCTTTTTCTAATTTCTCTATTTTTTCAAAAATTTCAATTTTGTCTTGAACAGAAATTTTAAAATCTTCAGCCGATTCTTTGAGCTTTGTTAGATTATCCTCTAGCGTTGCTTTTTCCTCTTGTATTTTCGTGATAAATCTTCTAGTTTTCTCTCTCAAACCTTCGTCTGAAAGACTCTGAATTTGAGGGTATACCTCATTTGTAGCTTTAACAAATGGATTATATTCCTTTTGATCTTTCAGATTTTTGTCACCGACCAGCTTTTTTAAAAAATTTGCAATCATTATGTGTCTAATTTGCGGAAGGCAAATTTAATGAAATTAAAGGATGAAAAGAAACGAAAAGCATACCAATTCTCCAATTCATAAAAATGCTTTGCTTTTGTCTGAATGGTGCCTGACGAAAGTAAATTATTCTTGCCAAAGAAATCGAGAGAATTGTAATTAGAAGTATCTTTGTGCCATGCATCAAAAAATTATTATCCTTGATTTTGGTTCACAATATACTCAGCTCATCGCGAGACGAATACGTGAATTAAACGTTTATTGTGAAATTCACCCATGGAACAAAGCACCCGAAATCGGGAACGATATTGTAGGAGTGATTCTTTCTGGAAGTCCTTTTTCTGTATTAGAGGATTCGTCTCCAAAACCTGATTTATCCGCGATTAAAGGAAAGCTTCCTCTTTTAGGAGTATGTTTTGGTGCCCAATTTTTGGCGCAGAATTATGGGGGACAGGTACTACCTTCGAGCACCCGTGAATATGGCCGTGCCATATTGTCAAAGGTTGATAATCAATATCCAATCTCTCAAGATTTGTCTGTCGATTCTCAGGTATGGATGTCTCACGGTGACACCATTAAAAAAGTACCGGAGAATTATAAAATATTTGCCTCTACCGATGAGGTTGAGGTTGCGGGTTATATCATCGACGGCGAAGATACTTTTGGTGTGCAATTTCATCCAGAGGTATACCATTCAACTGAGGGTAAAATACTGATAAAGAACTTTGTTGTTGATATTTGTGGTTGTTCAGGAGACTGGACGCCCGATTCATTTGTTGAAGAAACTTGTAAGCAATTGAAGGAAAAAATTGGGGATGACAAAGTTATTCTCGGTTTATCAGGAGGGGTGGATTCATCCGTGGCAGCTGTCTTATTACACAAGGCCATTGGTAGCAATTTACATTGCATTTTCGTTGACAACGGCTTACTTCGTAAAAATGAATTCGAATCTGTTTTGGAATCTTATCAAGGAATGGGACTAAATGTTACTGGTGTGAATGCCTCTGAAATGTTTTACGCTGAGCTTGAAGGAGTGCGTGATCCAGAGCTCAAACGAAAGGCAATTGGAAAAGTATTTATCGATGTATTTGAGGCTGAATCAAAGAAAGTGAAAGATGCCAAATGGCTTGGACAAGGTACTATTTATCCCGACGTAATTGAGTCTGTATCTGCAACAGGGGGGCCATCGCAAACCATTAAGTCACATCACAATGTAGGTGGTCTGCCTGATTACATGTCGCTTCAGGTGGTAGAGCCATTGCGTAAGTTATTCAAAGACGAAGTAAGACGAATTGGACATTCTCTCCATATTGACCCATCGATTTTAGGCCGACACCCTTTTCCTGGCCCGGGCCTAGGAATTCGTATATTGGGTGATGTAACAAAAGAAAAGGTACGTATTTTGCAAGAGGTTGATTATATTTTTATACAAGGCCTAAAAGAGCAAGGGTTATACGATGGGGTTTGGCAAGCTGGAGCAATATTTCTCCCTGTTCAGTCCGTTGGGGTGATGGGAGATGAAAGAACCTATGAAAATGCAGTGGCACTTCGCGCTGTGTATTCAACGGACGGAATGACAGCAGATTGGTGTCACCTGCCCTATGATTTCTTGGCGTTGATGTCTAACAAAATCATCAACCAAGTTAAAGGAATTAACAGAGTGACCTATGATATTAGCTCTAAGCCGCCTGCAACCATTGAATGGGAATAAAATGAAAAGAGTTCTGTTTGTATTTTTCTTAATAATCGGCTTACAAGGTTTTTGTCAGCGATATGCAAAAATAGGAGAGAGGTCCGGCGTAAAGTACTATATCCACAAAGTTACTGATGGAGAGACGCTCTATGGAATTCAAAACTTATATGGTGTCGATATTGATAAGATTCAGGAGGCCAATAACTTATCTGAAACCATAGACAAAGGTCAAAGGCTTTATATTCCAATTCGATACCATGATATCAAACATACTGTTCGAAATAAGGAGACGCTTTATGGTATATCAAAAAAGTATTCTGTCTCGATAGATTCATTGAAAGCGCATAATCCTGATTTAATCGATGGCCTTAAGATGGGGCAACAGTTACTTATTAAAAATTTGATTTTATCCATAGAGTTAAAACCTAAAACCGACGAACTAATTCAAGACTCCTCAGCTGTTAAGGTTCAAAATATTGACCAATTGATTTCAAATGATTCTATTGTCGAATATATTGTCCAGCAAGGAGAAACATTGTATTCAATATCAAAGCGTTTTATGGTTTCCATTCAAGTCTTACTTGCCCGAAATAATTTAAGTAACGTCGCTTTACAACCAGGTCAGGTCATTACGATTCCCCTAAAGCGGGAAATGAAAATAAAACCAAGGCAGCATATTTTACACATTTCTGATTCTCTCAGTGAAAATAATAGTCATGTAGACAAAAGAGAAAACTACATCAAACGTCTTGTTGGAATACCAGGAGACACCCTCGAGATCATCGATTCGGTCCTTTTTGTGAATGGAAAGCCTGCACATGTTGCAGAAAACCAAGATACTATAGTGGGTGACAAAAAGTTCCAAGCAGTGGTTCTCCTACCCTTTAACCTTGACACAATTGATACAAAAGGCGGCCGGTCATATGCTTTAGACTATTATATGGGTGCCCTCTTAGCCATTGATTCATTGAAATCCTACCCAGTAAATGGAAGCTTTCATTTTATAGATTATTTATCCAAGTCAAAGCCTTTTGATAGCCTATTGTGCAATAAAGATTTAGATTCTGTTGACCTTATTTATGCCCCTTTTGATTTTCAACTTTCTGAAAAATTAGCGAAATGGTCCGTTGACAAACCAGTTAAAATCGTCTATCCCTTGGCGAGTCACCATGCAATAGAACATGTGCCCGATTCATTGAATTTGGGTACGCCTAAAGCATATTTTATGAATCCAAACACTTCTGCACTACTGGAAGTCATGGCAAGACACTTAAGCACTAGAGATTCAGTTCAAATTGTTTTGATCAAGACTGCAGATTCTTCCGAAATCGCAGTTTATGATGAATTCCTAAGGCTTACTCAGTATCTCGATTTACCCACCAAAATACAAGAGGCAACATTTAGCAACTACACCTATTTTTCGAAAAAGAAAGGACTAAAAACGCTTTATGTTTTGCTCTCTAAATGTTCTCCAAAAATTGACGAGTTGTTACAATTTTCTTCAGAAACAGACAATGTTGAGGTTTATGGTTTGAAAGAATGGAAAAAATGTTCATCGTTTCTAAAAACTGTTGAAAACCTCAAAGGGTATCGCTTTCCAAATCCATCTTATCTTTCATATGATGAACCGGACGTAAAAGTCATCCATAGGAACTACAGGAAAAAGTTCAATTCTGACCTTACTAAAATGGCATGTCTTGGATTCGATGCGACTTTAAATATGGTTTTGTTTGCCCTTTATGACCATTCTCTACCCAATGGACTCGTTCATAATTTTCAATTTATCAATACAGGTGCGAATTACATGAATACTGATGCGTTCATGCTCGAGTTCAAGGACCTAGAGGAAAATCTTATAGAAAAATGACCAAAAAGCAAATAGCTGATGGTTTTTCCGGACTTCAGGAGCATATTTGTAAAAGCCTGAGTGATTTGGATGCAGTAGCGGTATTTAGTTCAGATGATTGGGAAAGAGCCGAAGGTGGTGGTGGTACAACCCGAACAATAAGAGAGGGGGGCTATATAGAAAAAGGTGGTGTGGCTTTTTCAAAAGTGTTTGGGCCGGTTACACAAAAAATGTCGGAACAACTTAAGCTTTCAGGTAAAGATTTTTTTGCAACCGGTGTTTCTGTTGTTTTACATTCAAGGAGTACTAGACATCCTATTATTCACATGAACGTACGCTATTTTGAAATCGATAGTGAGACGTATTGGTTTGGCGGTGGTATCGATCTTACACCTATTTACATCAATAAAGAATCTGCGAAAAACTTTCATATCAAGCTTAAACAGCTCTGTGACCGATACGACGCGGAAATGTACCCTGAATTTAAAAAATGGGCAGATCGTTATTTTCATTTGCCACATAGAAAAGAAAGTAGAGGAGTAGGAGGTATATTTTTTGATCAATTGGTTGCGACTGATTCAATGACAAAACAAGAGGTTTTTCAATTTTGTCTTGATTTAGGTCAGCTTTTCCCCAAATTATATGCCGATCAACTGAATTATGCGATCGATACTGTGACAAATGAAAATGCCAATCAATGGCAACTTTTAAGACGGAGCAGATACGTCGAGTTCAATCTACTTCACGATCGAGGAACTAAGTTTGGGATTTACTCAGGAGGTAGGACAGAGTCTATTCTTATGAGCATGCCTCCGCTGGCTAAATGGGAATATAATTATGTTCCAAATCGAGGAACTCCCGAGCATGAAACACAATTATTGCTGCAGCGTGAGGTGGATTGGGTCAACTTATGATTTTTCTGAATGTCAAGTTTAGACGTTCCTCTTTTTTAAGCTTAGTTTTCGGGATTTGGTGTTTCCAATATTTTTGAATTTCACCTGACATGAGCATAAGACTGCCATTTTCTAATGGACAAACCCGGCGCTCTCCACTGTTTTTATGTTTGAATTGAATGTCTCTTGTTTCACCAAGACTCAAAGATGCAATATATGGGGTTGGGCCTAATTCTTTTTCGTCATCGGAATGCCACCCATTACTATCTTGTCCATCTCTATATAAATTGACAAGAACCGAATTGAATTCTTCGCCAGTAAAATTTTCTATTTTGTGACAAATTGAATCTAAAAGCGGAGTAAAATCCCTCGTTTTCATTCTTTTTCCCGAGTAGCCATATTCTTGACCATTTTTAGCATAAAATCCCTCCATTCGAGGCGTATTATAGATCTTTCCGAATATCTTAATTTCGTTTTGCTTGAGTTTTAGGTCTTTCATCAGCTCCGTAAATAGTATACCTGATTCTTTCTGGGTATAAAATTCTGTAATGTAATGCAAGGTCCCGTTCTGAAGTTTTATTTCCATTATATAAATCCAAATAATCGATACATAATTGTTCCTACCCACTCCTTAATCATGCGTTTCCACATTACAAATGCCTCCGCACTAGGAATAATCGAATTGGGTGAAAATGTATTCGAAGCGTCATAATAATGGTCGGTAGAAAATGCTGCGCAATCTAGGCCCTCTTTTTCAAAACATGCCTTGGCACGTCGCATATGAATGGCAGATGTAATCAAGAGAAATGACTTTGAAGTTATGTCTTGTTTCTTTATGAATCTAATCGTTTCTTGCGCGTTTTCATGCGTATTTCTCGATTTATTTTCAATTAAAATATCAACTTCAGGAATATTTTGTTCAATTAGTATTTGCTTAAGCTGATCGGCCTCATGAAGTCCTGCTTTAAATATGTACCCTGAATCCCCCGAGAGTAGGATTTTTTTAATTTTTCCTTTGTGGTACAAATGAATAGCTTGCCATAATCGATCTGATCCTCGTCTTGCACTCAGTCGTTCCAGTGTTCCATGAAATTCAAACATTCCTGATAAAACAATTCCGTAGTCATATGTTTTGAGCGCATCGCTTTTGGTTCCGGGCACCTCCCATAACTCGACAAACTTCCCGACAATAAAACCATTAGAAAAAAGTATGCTGATACAAATTGAGAACCAGAGTAAGATTTTTTTTGGTTTTGGCGCCTTTACCCGAATATAGGCCAGCCAAGATAGGATAACCCATAGAAAGGGTGAGAGTAGTATTGAAAGTGTTTTTGACAAAATAAAAAACATCACAAAGGTTTCATTTATTGCGTGTTTAAAATTAATCTTTTTGTTTCAAAAAAAGCCTCTCTAAATCCTGTGTAATCTGTTTTTTGGGACCACTATTTTTAGACTTTCGGGCAAGACTTTGAAAGTGATTGACTTATGCTCTTTGACAAATTCACCATCATAATGTGCGCTATTTTCAGAAAGTTCTATCTTCCCTTCTGTTGCTAATATGGTTTGTACATACTTCGATTTGTGTACATTTTTATTAAAAAAACGGGTAGCAACGATTGCCGCCTTCCACTTTGGAAAAGGCTTTACTAAAATGAGTTCGAGTATTCCATCTCTTACACTAGATTTAGGAGAAATTTTGAAGCCATTGCCAAATTCAGAGGTATTGGCGATACACAACATAAATGCGTCTAGTTTTATTTTTTGACCCGCAGCCTCAAGATCAACCTGAATTGGCTTGAGATTAATAAATTCCTTCAGCGAATGCTTTATATAAGTTTTAAAGCCACGATTCGGATCTTTTTCAAATTTTTGTGCTATTATCGCGTCTATGCCAAATCCTGATGTGCCGATGAAGAAGGATGTGTTTACTGCAACAGTATCCATTTTTATAATCGTACGTTCGTTAATACATTGAATGGCTCTTCGGGTTTTTTTATAAATACCCATGTGGTTTGCAATACCATTTCCAGAACCTTTAGGTAGGATACATAGCACCGTATTACTATTTAGAAGCTCCTTTCCAATCTCATGAATTGTTCCATCTCCTCCGACAGCGCAAACGAATGCTATTTTTTCTTTGACCGCTCTCGAGGCAATTTCTTTTGCATGGCCCTTATGTTCTGTAAATATGATTTTATAGCTAAAAGATTTTAAATCAAGGTGTTTAATAATTTCGCCTTCGAGTTTTTTCTTGGATTTGTCGCCTGAAATCGGATTCACAATGAACCAAATGACTGAATTTTCTGTTTGATTTTTCAATGGAAAAACGCTTTAGTTTCAAAATTGTACAATTTTTAGGAGATTATCTGTAAAAATCTAAACCAAAAAATTGTTGTGTACACTTGTAATTAGAGATTTTCATCCTATATTTGCACTCTCAAAATAACGTTTTGAGAATTTATTGGCCCGTTCGTCTAGTGGTTAGGACGCCAGGTTTTCATCCTGGTAACAGGGGTTCGATTCCCCTACGGGCTACTGCTTTAGGCCCATTCGTCTAGTGGTTAGGACGCCAGGTTTTCATCCT
>CAJXCU010000078.1 GCA_913051935.1 uncultured Flavobacteriales bacterium | reverse complement strand
GCTGCAACTCCAGCCCAAGCAATTAACATTAATTGATAATCAGGATTCATTCTTTTAGGATTTTAATATTAAGGCTCGAATTTACTCAAAAAATGTGGTGAAACAATCAAATTGTATGAATTGTTCTTTTTAAATGATTTTTCATGAAAAATAACGATATTAGGGCTTCCTTATTCTTTACCGATTGTGCTGTTAAAAGAATAAGATTTAATTAAACTTAATTTAAAACAATGAAAAAAATATTTTTACTATTCACCATGGCATTTATGGTATCGTTCATATTTGCCCAGACCTTTACTGATGATTTTGAGTCATACACCATTGGATCCTATTTAGGGTCAAGTTCGACTGATTGGACAACTTGGAGTGGTGCAGAAGGTGGTGCAGAGGACGTCCAAATTACCGACAATAACGCGAGTAGTGGCTCCAATTCAATTTATTTCAGCTCAACTTCACCAAATGGTGGCCCTGCTGATGTGGTACTCCCATTTGACCAAGTATATAATTCTGGAAATTTTTCTTTTGAGGCCAACTTTTATGTTGAAGCAGGAAAAGGCGCCTACTTCAATCTTCAGGGAACACTTGTTGTTGCTCAGGTGTGGGCGCTTGATTGTTATATGCTAGAGGACGGAACCTTAAAGCTCTCTAATCAGGGTACTCCATATATTAATGCGAATTATCCAAGTGCACAATGGTTTAACCTAAGAGTTGATATGGACCTTACCTCAAATGTTTGGGAGCTATTCATTGATAATGTTTCGCAGGGCTCTTTCTCAAATCCGACGGGTCAAATTGGGATTTTAGATTTGTATCCTGTGAATCCAACCGGTCAAGGCGGAAATGGAATTTCAGGATTCTACGTGGATGATATAAGTTATACCCATTTACCAGCTACTTTGTCTCCTCTCAATGGAGGGGTTTCATTTATCTCTCAAATCAACGGTATTGCCGGCTTGACTTATGATGTGACCGCAACAGCAAGAAATTTAGGTCAGTTTGAGATTAATTCTTTTGATCTAACCTACAACTATAATGGTACGGATGTCACAGAAAATATAACAGGCTTAAATTTAGCCTCATTAGATACCTATGAATATACTTTTGCTGCGGCTTTAGCGCCAGTACTGGGTAATAACGATCTGACTGTAACAATTTCGAATGTCAATGGATTTACTTTTGACGATGATCCTTCCGATGATGCTAAGAGTATTAGCATTGATCCAATCGTACCCGCTGAGGGGAAAGCTGTTGTTGGTGAAGAAGCAACTGGTACCTGGTGCCAATGGTGTCCAAGAGGAGCAGTTTATATGGATTTATTTGAAGAGCAATATGGAGACTACTGGATAGGTATTGCAGTTCATAACGGAGATCCAATGGCAGATGCCGTGTATGATGCAGGAATTGGTGGCTCCATAGGAGGATATCCGAGTGCATTGGTTGATAGGGGAGCCGATGTAGATCCATCAGCGATGAATGCTGATTTTTTAGAACGTCTTTTAACTCCTCCGGCGGGTGTCCTTGTGAATGGTGCAAATTGGGATCCAATTTCAAGGGTTTTAGATGTATCTGTGAAATCTACTTTTAATCAAGCAGTAACAAATTCGTATAAATTAGCCTGTGCTTTGACAGAGGATGGTGTGACCGGTACAGATGCTGGGTATAATCAATCGAATGCATATGCAGGTGGTGGAAATGGCGTAATGGGAGGGTATGAATCTCTTCCTAGCTCCGTGCCTGCCGCTCAAATGGTTTATGACCATGTGGCTCGTTCAATAGCACCAAGCTTTGAAGGCTCTTCAATATCATTTCCGGCAAATGTCAACGCCGGCGAAAGCGTAATTAGCAATTATTCATTCACCCTTCCATCAGATTGGGATGAGAATAATATGCACATTGTTGGATTGCTTATTTCTCCTGATGGCAGAATTGATAATGCAGCTTCAACATCAATTACCGAGGCAGTGAGCAATGGATACGAGGATGGTCCAAATGTTGGTTTATTCGATGGGTTTAACAATCAAATTGATGACATGCTCAAAGTTTACCCGAACCCTGCATCAACTGTATTAAATTTAACTATTGATATTGTGAAGTCCAATTCAAATCAATTGCGCATATTTAACGCTCAAGGTCAGTTGGTGAGAGATTTTGAAATGATTGAAACAAGCGGTAGCTGGAGCTATCAAATCGATATTTCTAACTTTTCACCTGGCGTATATGCAATATCATATACTAGTGACAATGGGAATAAAATGAAACGTTTTGTCGTGGAATAAGCAATTTTAGATACAAGTAAAGAGCCACTTCTGTGGCTTTTTTTATGCTTTGACATGTATACTTTTTTTCACTTTGTCTGCGATCTGTTTTACCTCCTGAAGGGTATTTCCCGTGATGGTTACGTGTCCCATTTTTCGAAATGGTTTTGTATCACTTTTGCCGTAAATGTGGGGGTGTACACCGGGTAGTTCTAAAATGTTTTCAAGACCTTCATAGACAGCAGGTCCCGTAAAACCTTTCGCTCCAAGGATATTGATCATTGCACCAGGATTAAGCAGTTTTGTGTCTCCCAAAGGGAGGTTTAAGATAGACCTGAGGTGCTGGGCGTATTGCGAGGTGTTGCAACATTCAATCGTGTGATGTCCACTATTATGTGGTCGAGGCGCAATTTCGTTAACGAGTAAATCACCGTTTTTACAAAGAAAAAATTCTACAGCAAGTAGTCCTATCATATCTAGTTTTTGAATAAGATCTTTTGCGATAGAATTTGCCTTGGACTTTATTTCTTGTGAAATATTGGCAGGTGAGAAAAGATATTCTACAAGGTTGGCCTCGGGATTAAATTCACATTCAACAGATGGAAAGCATTGAACATCTCCATTTTCATTTCTTGCTACAATAATGGATAGCTCCTTATCGAAATCAATGAGTGATTCACAGAGGTTGGGAGCATCGAAAGAATCTTCGGGTTGTTTTAGTAATTGCACACCTTTGCCGTCATAACCACCTGTTCTCATTTTTTGGATAACAGGATAACTAATATCTGCATTTTTGACACTGTTCGCGTTATCAAATAGGGTAAAAGGGGCCGTGGGTATTCCGAAATCCGTATAAAATTGTTTTTGTATTCCTTTGTCTTTAATCGTTCTCAGGACTCTAGGTTGTGGAAAAATTTTTACGCCTTTTTCTTCAAGTGTCTCGAGCGCCTCAATATTTACGTTTTCTATTTCAACTGTGACTAGATGTTTGTCCTTACCAAACTCAATTACTTTCTCATAATCAGTTATGGAGCCACAAGTAAAGGAATGGGCAATTAACGAGCACGGTGCATTTGGATCTGGGTCCATCATGTGTAAATGAATGTCTAGGTCTATCGCCTCTTGAATCAACATTCTTCCCAATTGCCCCCCACCAAGGACGCCAATTTTAAAATCTTTAGAATTCCATCTTCTATGCATGATACAAAGATACGCCTCTAATCAAAATAATTTCATCTTCGAACCTAAAATTGTATCTTTGATGCTTGTATGAAGGCTGAAATTCGTCTTATTGACAAAACTTTCTCTCCGTATTTGGCTGAAGATAAAATAATGGCCAGGATTGATGTCCTTGCAAAGGAACTCAGGCAGGATTACTTGGATAGCGAAGTCATTTTCTTAAGTGTTTTAAATGGTGCATTCATGTTTACCTCTGATCTAATGAAATCATTAGATATCAACCTTGAAATTTCTTTTATTAAACTCGCATCTTATCACGGAACAAAGTCCTCTGGTGTTGTTCGCGAATTGATCGGTTTGAATAAAGATATAAACGACAAGCACGTTGTTATCATCGAGGATATTGTCGATACTGGCACGACAGTGGACAGATTAATGGAGTTACTCGAATCACATGGTGCAAAAAGTATCGAGGTGTGTACTTTACTTTTTAAAAGAAGCGCATTTGCAGGTCAAAAGATTCCAAAGTATGTTGGATTCGAAATTCCTAATAAATTTGTCGTCGGATACGGTTTGGATTACGATGAAGCCGGAAGAAATATTAAAGAATTATATCAATTAAAAGAATAAAATTATGTTAAATATTGTGCTATTTGGCCCTCCAGGTGCAGGAAAAGGGACACAATCTGAACGACTGATAGATGAATTTGGTTTGGTGCACCTCTCGACAGGTGATATATTCAGATCAAATATAAAAGGACAAACCGAGCTCGGTAAGCTGGCTAAAAGTTACATGGATCAAGGCAAATTGGTTCCCGATAGCGTGACGATAGATTTACTTCGTGCAGAGGTACTTAAGCACAATAAACCGAAAGGATTTATTTTTGACGGGTTCCCAAGAACAAATGCCCAAGCGGAGGCATTAGATGTTTTTCTAGATTCCATTGATACATCAATTACGTTAATGCTCTCTTTAGATGTTGAGGAAGAAGAGCTCAAAAAAAGATTGATTAAACGTGCAGAAGTAAGTGGGAGAGCCGATGATGCAGATCCTAAAATTATTGACAACAGGATTGCGGTTTACCATAAAGAAACTTCACCTGTTAAATCCTTTTATGAGCAACAAAGAAAATTGGTTTCTATCGAAGGAATGGGGAGTGTAGATGAAATTACAGCGCGGCTTTTTACTTCAATAAAGTCAATTTAGTCCATATAATGGCTTCAGATAACTTTGTAGATTATGTAAAGATTCATGTTAAATCCGGAAATGGCGGAGGAGGATCCACCCATTTCAGACGAGAAAAGTATATACCAAAGGGTGGTCCTGATGGAGGTGATGGCGGTCGAGGAGGTCATGTATATTTAAGAGGGAATAAACAGCTTTGGACCTTATTACATCTGAAATTTAAAAAACATGTCAAAGCTGACCATGGTGCGCATGGTTCGAGTAATCTGAAGACAGGGTCTCAGGGTAAGGATGTATATATCGATGTTCCTTTAGGCACCATTGTCCGAGATGATGAATCGGATGAGGTTCTCTTTGAAATTACTGATGACGGTGAAGAGAGGATTTTACAGAGGGGAGGTCGTGGAGGTCTAGGTAATAATAATTTTAAGTCGTCAACACATCAAACTCCACGTCATGCCCAACCAGGTGAACCGGGTATTGAAGGATGGAAAGTTCTTGAGCTTAAAATTCTGGCAGATGTTGGTTTGGTCGGTTTCCCGAATGCAGGCAAAAGTACATTGCTTTCTGTTGTTTCTGCTGCTAAACCGGAAATAGGGGATTATCCATTTACGACCATTCGACCCAATCTTGGCATTGTATCTTATAGAGACCATCGCTCTTTTGTGATGGCTGATATTCCAGGCATTATTGAAGGTGCATCACAAGGAAAGGGTCTGGGCTATCGTTTTTTGAGGCATATTGAGAGAAATTCACTTCTTCTTTATATGGTTCCGGCCGATGCGGATGACATCGCTGAGGAATATCGTATCTTGAAGTCTGAGCTTAAAGCATATAATTCTGAACTTTTACACAAGGAATCTATCCTTGCCATCACCAAATCTGATATGCTTGACCGAGAGCTTGAGGATGAAATAAGAGTAGAGCTTGATCATCGTTTGTCAGGTATTAATTATTTGTTCATTTCCTCTGTGGCGCAATCTGGAATTGTTGAGCTCAAGGATGAGATTTGGAAACTTTTACAAGATGATTGAGCAATTAGAGGCCATTGATTATAGCTTAGTTTTGGCGATCAATGCAATGCATTCTGAATTTTTAGATTCAGTTATGTGGTTTCTTTCTGGTTCATATGTCTTGTTTTTTCTGCTTCCTTTTGTCTTTTATTTCTTATTTAAGGTATATAGTTTTAAGCAGTTAATTTGGATATTGACAGCTATTGTGTTAACGATTATTTTGACCGATCAGCTATCTGTGCACGCCTTTAAAGAAGTTTTTCAGCGCTATCGACCTTCACATAATTTATTGCTCAAAACTCAGCTTCATCTCCATGAGTATTCAGATGGCTCTTTTTACAAAGGGGGTAAGTTTGGTTTCGTATCCTCTCATGCTTCAAATTATTTTGGAATATTGACTGTAATGTATTCGCTCATAAATCAGCGATGGGTTAGGGTCATATTATTTATGATTGCGCTGCTCATCATAT
This sequence comes from uncultured Flavobacteriales bacterium, assembly GCA_913051935.1. Classification (GTDB taxonomy): domain Bacteria; phylum Bacteroidota; class Bacteroidia; order Flavobacteriales_D; family Crocinitomicaceae; genus UBA952. Next base: position 2,431 of record CAJXCU010000078.1, on the reverse strand, counting down.
ACAGCCGCGTATACTTAGGCGTTCATTTTGTGAGCGATGTCATATGTGGCGCACTTTTAGGATTTGTATTGGCTAAATCTGTTTTACAATTCCTACTTTTAAAAAAAGTCAAAGTAGCATGAATTATGTACTCGTTTTTCTCGGTGGTGGTCTTGGAAGTATACTAAGGTTTGGGGTAAGTAAAGTTTTTTCAAGATGGACAACTGATTTTCCACTCGCAACTTTGATTTCAAATTTGACGGCTTGCCTAATTTTTACGTTGGTTCTTTATTTTTGGACCAAAGAAGTGAAAAGTGAGTGGATTTATCCTTTTGCGATCATTGGCTTATGTGGAGGTTTTAGTACCTTCAGTACTTTCTCCTTCGAAAACTTTCAGCTCTATCATCAATCCAACTATTTTCTTTTATTACTGAATATTTTGTTGTCATTGCTACCTGGGATATTTTGTTTTTATTGGGTGTCAGATAGGATGTAACCTAAATTTTAATGCTTGTTATTTTTAATAGTAAATTATAAAAAAAGTTAGATGAAGTTTATAAAAAAATTAGTCCCGACTGTTTTGATTGCACTTGCAGTTATTATCACCGGATATATTTTAGGAAGTTCCTATTTGTCTCGAGGGAAGTCAGATCCGTCTGTCACAGTAAAAGGTCTAGGTCAGCAATCTTTTGACTCTGATCTAATTGTTTGGCGCGCGAGCTTCTCTCGAAATTCGGTTGATCTTAAGCAGGCGTATCAGGATTTGAATGCAGATATTATGAAGGTGAAAAAATTTCTGGCAAGTCAGGGGATAAAAGACGCTGAGGTTGTCTTTGACGCTGCGGACATTACCAAGAATTATGACAATCAGTATGACGAAAATGGAAATTTTACAGAACGTATATTTAGGGCTTACGATCTTAGTCAGTCCTTTGAGGTTCAATCCAAGTCCGTTGATTTAGTGGAAAAAACATCTCGGGAAGTTTCTAAACTCATCGATGCAGGTATTGAATTAAACTCTTATGCTCCTGAATATTACTACACGAAACTTGCCAAGCTTAAAATTAAAATGATTGAAGCGGCAACAAAAGATGCAAAGAATCGTGCAGAAACCATTGCAGAAAATGGGGGAGGTACTCTTGGGAAATTGACATACGCCAGTATGGGTGTTTTTCAAATTACGGCCGAAAATTCTAGTGATGAATATTCTTGGGGAGGAAGCTTTAATACCTCTTCGAAGCGTAAAACTGCGAGCATTACCATGCGGCTTCATTATGAGATTAATTAAATAAGAAAAAAGGGTTTAGCCAAGCCACATCAGCACATTATCGCGCCAAATTTCATCTGCTTCTCTTTGCGTTAGTATGTCGACCTCAACAGCAAAATCGATTACCCTTCCTGGAAAGGAATTACCGACTCCTTCCATTTCTCCCAGGGGATATGGGTCGTCGAGTCCCGCAACAATTTGAGAAACACCGACGCGTCTTTTTAATAGCTCTAGGGTGTAAGAATCATGCACTAATGAATCAAAAAATAGGTTCTTGTGACCTAACGAGGCACGGGGATTTTCCACATCTTCGAATAAATCTGGTCTACCATCATATCCCTGAAGCCTTCTTCCATAATTTGCAATGCCAAGCATGCAGCCATGTGCAAAACAGGTTCTAATGTTGGGGAATTTGTTGGGAATATCATTTAATGTATAAAGGTGTAGCGTATCTGCACATTGTGCCATCATCCAAACCAAATGAAAACGCCAGTATTGGTCTTTTAAATTCACTATTTTTTCTCCATCATAAGGGTGAATTTCTATGGCTAGATTATATTTATTCGCTAGTTCATAAATAGGAAAAACCGATTGATCTGCAATCGACGTCCATTGATTACTCGCATTCAAGAAGTGCGTTGGTAAACAGAGTAGTTTGAGTCCAAGCTCCGTGACACAACGTTCGATTTCTTTTAAAGCATCATCCATATATAATGGTTGGACGACAAATCCGCTGGTGAATTTATCTGGAAAATCTTCCTGAACAGATGCATTAAAGTCATTTTGCCAGGTTACTGCATCTTTGGTGTCTTGCTGTCTCCAGCCGTTACAATATATTTGGGAAAGATTCAGCATCACCCCGTGATCGATTTGATACGCATCCATCCAGTCAAGCTTTTCTTTTAAAAAGAAACTCGGATCTGTGATTGGTCTAGTCCAATTTCCTTGTCGCATGAATTTTTTATCCGAATCAATCCAGAACAATTTTTTATCCTTCATGAACTTTGGGATTTGATTAGGTTCGGGAAGAATGTGTCCGTGTCCGTTAATTCTTTTCATGTCTTAGAAACTAAATTTTATTTTGATGCGATACATGAGAAACGAATATACATAAAAAAAGAGCCTCAACAGAGGCTCTTGTTTATCTTGAATTATTTCTGTCTTAGAAATCGTATTTACCGTCAG
>CAJXCU010000077.1 GCA_913051935.1 uncultured Flavobacteriales bacterium | reverse complement strand
ATATTATCTGGACCGTAGTCCATGAAAGCAATTGATTTATTCGAAGGCAACCTTCTTATGTTTTTACGCATTTCAATTATTTCCTCATCCGTGTATGGTTGCCCTGTTTCACGGTTTACAAACTGTGCTTTGTTCCATGCAACAGCATCATTACCATTGGTTTTAGCATCAAGTGCGGACAAAGGTTTAGGAGAATAAGTTGAAGAATCTTTTTGAGTGGTCGTGTAAAAGTATGCCGCAACTGCTACAGAAGCGCCTAAAAATGAACCAATTAAAAATTTAGATTTCATATTAAATTAAATAAGTTAAATATATAGTGGCTAAGATACGGAAATATTTCCAAATTTAAAACATCTAAAAGTCAAAGAATGTTCATGAATTTTAAGAAAAAAAATAGATTTTTTTAAACTACTTTACAGATTTAAAAAAGATGCTTTTCTGCACGGTAAGAAGATCGAACGAGCGGACCGCTTTCTACGTATTTATATCCCATCTTCAGTCCTATATCTTTATAGTACTGAAATTGCTCTGGGGTAATGAAATCTTGAACAAAAAGGTGTTTTGGCGTTGGCTGAAGGTATTGCCCTAGCGTCAAAATGTCCACGTTTACACTTCTAAGATCCTCCATAGTTTCAACGACCTCTTCTTCTGTTTCTCCTAGACCGAGCATTATCCCTGATTTGGTTTTCATACCACCTTTTTTTAGGCGAAATAAAACTTCAAGACTTCGGTCATACTTGGCTTGAATCCTAACTTCTTTTGTTAAACGTCTTACTGTTTCTAGGTTATGTGAAACAATTTCGGGAGCGACATCAATAATTTTTTGAAGATTGTTCCATTTGCCGACAAAATCAGGAATTAATGTTTCTAAAGTTGTGGACGGGGATGCACGTCGAATGGCTTTCACGGTTTCGACCCAGATATCGGCTCCACCATCGGCAAGATCATCGCGATCAACAGAGGTCAAAACTGCATGCTTTACTTTCATTAATTTGACACTCTCCGATACTCGTTTTGGTTCCATCAAATCAACCGCCATTGGTCGCCCTGTTTTCACAGCACAAAACCCGCATGACCTTGTGCAAATATTTCCCAAAATCATAAATGTCGCAGTACCTTCACCCCAACATTCGCCCATGTTTGGACAGCTTCCACTCTCGCAGATTGTATGAAGCTTGTGTTTGTCTACAAGACGACGTACTTCTCTGTAGCTTTCGCCTGTAGGCAGCTTTACCCGAAGCCATTTCGGCTTTCCGATTTTGGTTTTTACAACATCAGATTTTACAACCTCTAGAGTCTCCATAATGCTCCAGTTTTAAATCACTGCTCTGTTAAATTAGTAATTTTTTCACTCAAAGTTAAACGCTCTTTTAGAATATCGCTAACATTCATTGAACGAATTCTCCGGTTCCTTATTACCCTCTTCCAAAATGCTAAACCATTATGGAAAATACATCCTGAAAATGGAATAAACAAAAAGTAAGCCAAGGACAACCAAGCGCCGATATATTGGGGTAACAAAAAGAACAATAATAAGTTTAAATTACCGAGAATTAAAATCATCATAACAAGTTTCGTAGATCCCCAAAAAACAGGCCTTTTGAACTTTGATTCTACAAATCGTTTTATACCAAAATAAAATAGCCCGCAGTGAATGGCACCAAACAAGCATATTGGAAATAGAAAAAACTGAGCTAAAAAAGCTCCGAAACCTACTTTATTGTAGGAGGCATCATACAACTCTTGATCGTCAATATTCCGTACTTTAAGGTGCTCAAAATAATCTTGCACAGGAGCCCGCAAAGGGGCATATTTTCCCGAGTTTATATTGAAATCTTCGACAAAATTGTTTGAATAATTCCAACGATCCAATACGGGTGCTGTATTTTCTTCAAACATAGGCATTCCCTTGCGCTGAATAAGCATCATTTGCTCAGTAAATTCGGCAGATTTTTCATCATTCACATGAATCAAATCTTTTTTGAGCATCCCTTCCAAGCGTGCGGTAAGTTCTTGAATGATTTTATTTGGATTATTCTCGAATTCTGTTCGAAATTCATTGAGCCTTATCTTTTCGGAATTTTTTATCACCACATCACTTCTAAACCTTGATGGATTGCTGTAATTACAACCCACAGTAGCAAGATAAATGTCTTGGGTCCAATTGCATGATTCTAATGCCGTAAAACCAATGCGAACCGCGCCCTTTTTTAATGGTTTTAATCGCCGAATGAAGACGTCGTCCGTTAATCCTTCTCCAAATATGAGCAAGCTACGTTTTTTTAGTAAAATTTCAGAGGATTTCTTGAATACTTCTTGGTTTTTCTCCTTTGTATTCACCCCATCGCGTTGACGATAAATTGGGAGCATGTGAGCCATCCAAAAAATGGGTCTGGTGAAAGCAGTAAAAACATCAGAACGCGTCATAAAAAACACAACTGCTCTGTTAAATGCGGCGAGTAAAAGAGGGTCCATGAAGGATGCAGCGTGATTACTAACATATATGGTGCTTGAAAAACGTTCTGGTTTATTGATCACCTTTACCTTTCGGAAATATAATCTGAGCGTATAATTCAGTGAAAGAAAGAATAGAAAATATAAAATCCGCATAGCAGTTAACAAAAGTAACAAACCATTTTGAATCAATTCACATAGGATATGCTGAAAACTTTTTGGCTTTGCGAGTGAAATACGATTTGTAGCCATTATTTTTAACTAAATTTTTTCTATGAAAACGATTGGACTTTTTTGCGGAGGCTTTTCCTCGGAGTATGACATTTCTATGAAAAGCGCACAAACCATTTTCGACTCATTTCCAAAGGAGTATAACTTGCATAAAATTCAGGTGACAAAAGACGAGTGGTTCTGCCAATCAGATACCAGTGGTAAGCGTGAAAAATTCAATAAAAATGATGCATGTATATATTTTGAGGATGGCAAAATAGCCATAGAATTGGCAATTGTATGTATTCATGGAGATCCAGGTGAAAATGGAAAAATACAAGCTTACCTTGACCTCATGGGGATTCCTTACTTAAATAGTAGCGCAGAGGCATCCTCAATTTCTTTTGACAAATACTCGTGCAACCAATTCCTAAGCGCTTTGGGATTCAATACAGCCAAATCAGCCTTGATTACGAAAAATAGTGGCTATGATGCAGCTGAGCTTATTGAAGAGTTGGCACTTCCCCTTTTTATCAAACCTACAGATTCGGGCTCAAGCTTTGGTATTTCTAAGGTCTATAATCTAGAATCTATTGCTAAAGCCGTAAGTGATGCTTTTTCTGAAGGTGATGCGATTATTGCAGAATCATTCTTGGACGGTATTGAGCTCACGTGTGCTGTTTTCAAAACGAAAGAAGGTTTAATTGCCTTACCGATCACTCAAATATCCACCGAAAATGACTTCTTTGATTATGACGCCAAGTACAATGGTAAATCTACAGAGGAGACTCCAGCACCCGTGAGTGAAGCACTCACGAGAGAAATCCAAGAAACTTCAAAAGAGATATATGACGCCTTGCGGCTAGGTTCAGTAGCGCGAATAGACTTCATTGTTTCCGATGGAATACCTTATGTGATTGAAGTCAATACCATTCCTGGTTTTTCTCAAGCCAGTATTGTTCCTCAAATGCTAAAATGCGCAGGAATAGATTTGGTTGATTTTTGGCGGATGATTTTAGAGGCAGAGGTCAATAGCTAGCCATCGCATTAAATATCCGTTCCATTTTCTTGACTAGCTGATAGCGAGACCCCTCAAAATTATTTACGATCAGGGCAAAAGCCAAATTTTTACCTGTAATCGTTTTGACGAAACCCGCATAGGCCTTGACATTACTTAATGTTCCACTTTTAGCGAACATTCGCCCTGAAGCAGGCTGAGACCTACAAATATTTTTGAGTGTCCCTGATTTACCAGCAACGGCTAGCGTATTGCGAAAAGTCTCATTCAAAGGACTGCGGTGGATGTAGGATAGTAGATTGACGAAGTTACGGGCAGAAACAGCATTCTTACGAGACAATCCGCTACCATCTTTCAAATCCATTCCAGAAAGGTCTACTTTCCCTTCAAAATTCTTGTATACTGCGCGAATACCTGATTTCGTAGATCCAAAGGAGTTTCGCTTATAACCAACAAGGTTTAGCATGCCCTCAGCAAAAAGATTGATACTTTTTTCATTCGTTAGCTTGATAATATCTAAAACACTTTGACCATTGTGCTTAAAGATTAAGGACAAGGAATCGTATATCATTTTTGGTTGATTCAAAAGTCTATTTCCTATCGCAGATCCAGAAATATGAAAATTCGAATCCCGCAGGAAAGCACAAAACTCATTTGCCAGCATATACTCAGGATCATGCATGCTTCCTTTTACAACAAAATCAGTTCGGTTTGAAGGTAAACTCCCAATACCAAACCTGTCCTGAGAATATGGCGCTCCATAAAGGTAAGACTGATCATTTCTAATGTTTGCACTTTTGATTGTGTGGCTGAATTTCAACATGGAATCCAAGGGGAATGTCCCCTTAAATTTGACTTTTTCACCCGTTGAAGGAGTATCAAAATAATACTTTACAGTATTGTCGTAAAAATTAATTCCTGAAGCACCCGCACCATAGTAGTTACCCATGTCAGACCAATCCCAACCATCTGGCACACCTGCATAGCTAAAATCAGAGCCGTCTGTAATAATATTGCCTTGAATAGAACGAATACCATAAGCCTTTAATTGATCCCTCCAAAGCGACATAAATCCGTAATCCAATTCTTCCTCATTAAAATACTTACTCCCGAGTGTGACATCTCCTCCTCCCCGAATGATGATATCGCCTATCAATACTCCATTCGTATCAATGAAACCGTTGGTGTAAATTCTAGTTTTTGGTTTATAATCGGCGCCTAAAATCTCTAAAGCTGAAAAGGTACTGAAGAGTTTGGCCGTTGATGCACACATTAAGGTCTTCTCAGCGTGTACATCAGCAAGAATAGAGTCACTATCTAAATCTATGATCGCGATAGACAAAGAACCGAACTTATTTTCTGACAAATTTTTAAAATCATCAGTGAACTTCTGCAGAGAAATTTGAGCTGCAAAATCTCCAAGCAGAAAAAGGACAAAGAACAAGGAAAAAAATCTATATTTTTGCACAGTAGTTTTTTTTTACAAAAGAACTTCAAATAACATACCATTTTGCGTTACTCGAATGTTTTTTTTCAACAGATTCTATTCGAAACGAAAAAGGCAAACAATGGGCGAACAGAAAAAAATTAAAATCCTCAGGATTGTTAACCGTTTTAATATCGGAGGCCCGACGTATAATGCAACCTTCCTCACTAAATTTATGTCCGATGATTTCGAAACGCTTTTAATCGGAGGATTGCCGGAAGAGAATGAAGCTAACTCTTTACATATACTTAAAGAATATGACGTTGAACCCTTGTTGGTTCCGGAAATGAAACGAGAACCAAATCTGAAAAGCGACCGTCTTGCCTTGAAAAAAATCAAAACAATTATTCAGGAATTCAAACCAGATATCGTACATACACATGCCTCAAAAGCAGGCGCAATAGGAAGAAAGGCTGCTTTTAGTTGCAAGGTACCTATTGTGGTACATACCTTTCATGGCCATGTGTTCCATTCGTACTTCGGGAAGATGAAAACCACGCTTTTCAAGAACATTGAACGTTATTTAGCCAAAAAGTCAAGTGGAATTATTGCGATTTCTAAGCTTCAAAAGAAAGAGCTTTGTGAGGTGCATAAAATCACAAGTGAAAAAAAAATGGAAGTGATTCCTCTGGGTTTTGACTTAAAGAAATTTCAGGATAACTATGCTGATAACCGAAAAACTACCCGCCTCAAATACGAAATTGCTGATGATTGTATAGCCCTTTGTATTACAGGAAGGCTCGCTCCTGTTAAAGATCATTTCTTTTTTCTAGATGTGATTGAGGAGCTTTCCAAAAAGACGGAACGAAGAATCAAAGTCTTCATTGTAGGTGATGGCGAATTAAAATCAGATATAGAGCAAAGAGTAACTCAGCTTAAAAATCAAGGAATCGATATCGTCATGACCTCATGGATCTTCGATATAGCATCATTTAATGCAGGAATGGATATTATGTGCTTGACCTCAAAAAATGAGGGCACACCGGTAAGCTTGATCGAGGCACAAGCCTCAAATCTACCTGTGATATCCACAGATGTTGGTGGGGTTTCAGATATTGTGGCTGAAAACGAAACCGGATACATTATTTCTCGTAATGATAAAAGGGATTTTGTCAAAAAACTCAAAATATTGGTTGAGCAAGATGAAATTCGACACAACATTAAAAGTAAAGGATGGGAGCACGTTCATTTAAAGTTCAGCTACAAAAGACTAGCAACAGACATGGAAAGCTATTACAAAAGACTTTTAAGGCAAAACAATTTATGAGGACTTTTAAAATTTTATTTCTGGCTATAATACCCACGCTGCTACTGCTTAGTTCGTGTGCGAATGTGAATAGCAATATTTTATTTAGAATTCCCAAGGGAGACGAATTTAAGTTTGATTCACTTCCCCTCAAACCTTCAGAGGATTATAAGCTCGGAGTTGGTGATCGATTTAGTTTCCTATTTGGAACGAACAGTGGTGAAAAAATTATTCTTAATCAATCTGGTGTAAATACATTAAATGAGGGCAGAAACAATAACAATGCTCTGATGAATCAACAACGAAATCAATTTACATATTTGGTTCGGCAGGATGGTTATGTTAATCTTCCGCTTATCGGTGAGGTTAAATTATCTGGTTTAACGATTGTAGATGCAGAAAATACTTTGATAGATTTACTTGCTAAAAATTATTTAAATCCTTTCGTTCAAATAAGATTGGTAAACCAACGGGTCATTATCTTTCCCGGGAAAGGAGATGCAATGGTTGTATATTTACAAAATACTAATACATCATTGCTAGAGGCTCTTGCTTTAGCGGGTGGGATTAGAGAGGAAGGAAGAGCAAATTCCGTAAAGTTGATGCGAAAAACTGAAAAAGGAAGGGAAATATACAAAATTGATTTATCCACAATAGAAGGCCTAAATGAAGCACAAATGATTGTTCAAAGTAACGATTACATCTATGTTGACTTTAAATCCAGAATTGCATCATCAATCCTTACCGAAGTAGCGCCTTGGTTAAGTTTAATAACCACTGGACTTCTCACCTACAGCATTATAAACCCAAATTAATTTGTCAAAAAAAGATCAAAAAATAGCACTCAACACGGAGTTCAACCCAATGATACTTGGTATCATACTCCGGAGGCATTGGTTTTTACCTTTGCTCTATGTGTCATTTTTCAGTTTAATGGCTTTCTTTTATTTAAGGTATACCAAACCGATTTACAGAAGCAATTCAATTGTTCAGCTCATTCAAGACGATAAGACCAGCGAAATATTGGGGACATCTAGCCTCGTAGAGGATAAAAATTTACTTTCGACAGAAATAGAATTATTAAGATCAGATGTACTTTTTGCTCGGGCCATCGAAAAGCTTAATCTCGAAACAAGCATTTTTGCAGAAGGAGAAATACTAACCAAAGATCTTTACCGCGCTGCACCCTTCGAAATAATTGTCTACCACCTTTCTGATTCCAGTTTAATAGAAAAACGTATTGATATTACGATTGACAAAGAAGAAAACATTCTCTTAATGGATGGAGATAAAAAATTAGTCTCAGGACCTTTGAATAGTCATTTGAAGAATGAACAGATTGACATTTACATAAGAGCACTTAACAAACCTAACTTGACAAATATGTTGAGTGAGAACAGAATATTTTTCAAAATAAACGATCGAAAAGGGCTAATCAGGAAATTCAAAGAGTTTCTAATGATTAATTTGGTGGATAACAATGCAAAAACCATAGAAATATCTTATGAATATTACAATCCTCGGTTATCCTTTGATATCGTCAATGGTGTGCTCAATGAATATCTGGATTGGGAAAGGGATTCAAAACAAACGGCAGCAAACAAAACACTCAAATTCATTGACACCCAACTAGACTCACTTTCTCGGATTTTGAGAAAGTCCAAAGACAGCTTAAACAATTACCAAAAACGAGTAAAAATACTTAACCCCGATGACTATGGTCAGCAGCTTTCAACAAATATTAATGCCTTAACGGATAAAATATTGCAAATAGATGAAGAATTGTATACCGTGCGCATTATTCATGACAAAATTAAAAACAACCCGAACCGGCTTGAAATTTATAGGCTAATTCCAGAAATGATTGGTAAAAAGAGTTTCGAGGGTACTGTGCTCAAGCAAATAGAAGACCTTAATTCGATACTAGAGCAAAAAGATGATTTATTAAGAGAGGTGACCAACGAAAACGTGCAGGTTGTGATCCTCAATGAACGTCTGAAAAATCGGGTTGCTTCTATTCACAAAAGCATGGAAGTGATTGAGGAACGACTGTTAAATGAGCGACAAATACTACAAAACAAAATTGACCAAGAAGAAAAAACCTATTTTGGATTGCCTGAAAAGAAGATGGAATACGAGCGTCTCAAATATTTGGAGGAATTGAACAACGAGTATTTCTCAATATTTACTGAAAAGAAAATTGAATACGAATTGTCGAATGCAGGGTACTCAACCTCAAACCGAATACTTAAAAACCCAATTCTTTCGCAATTGCAAATAAGCCCCAATCATAAAATGATTTACATCATTTTTGGTTCAATAGGATTAATAATCGGTCTCGGTCTAATGTTACTAAGGTACCTTACCTACAACGATATCATAAGTTTACAAGATTTGGAAAAAGTGCTTCCACCGAGTACCAACATCCTCGGTGCAGTTCCGCTTTATAAAAAGAAAATGAAGTATTCTCAGGTCGTTGTAAATGAATCTTCAAAATCAAGAATGGCAGAGGCAATTCGATCCATTCGGTCAAACATGAGCTTCGTAAAAAAAGAAGCAAAAGTCATTGCTATTTCATCCTCCATTTCAGGGGAAGGAAAAACCTTTGTTATCCTTAACTTAGCAGGTTTAATTGCTGCTAATGGAAAGAAAACATTGGTCATAGACTTAGATTTAAGAAAACCAAAAGTACACCATGGTTTTGGTACTGAAAATATTATCGGGATGAGTAACCTGATTTCGGGTATATCGTCACT
>CAJXCU010000076.1 GCA_913051935.1 uncultured Flavobacteriales bacterium | reverse complement strand
GTATTGGGGTACAAAAAATTCATCGGCTACAAAAGTAGTGAAAGTTCATTGGTGGGCAAAAAAACAGGAATCAAAAAAAAATGTCCCGAGGGACATTTTGGTTTAGTTTTTTGATTTATCATACCACTCCTTGAACTTTTCTTCATTGCCACTTGCTCTGTAAGCCATGGCCAAGTTCTTCATGACTGATTTATTATCTGGAAAGGCCACAATCATCTTTTCTAGGCTTGGAATGGCCTTTGTTAAGAGCTCTTTTTTCTGGTCCTCTAATTGATTCACTCTTGGATCTCTGTAATCTAAATCCCTTGCTTCATCACCAATAGCAATACTCCAATCCATATATAAAGCGGCAAGGTTAGAGTGTGCATTCACATACTCTGGATCAATTTCAATGGCTTTTAATAGATTAGATTCAGCTTTTTCATTTTCCTTTAGCTCAATAAACGAGGTTCCCAGAATGTAGTACAGCTGTTTGTTATTAGGATCCAACTCCAATGCCTCTTTGATGTACTTTTCTGATTTCTCGGTATCTCCACCTTTCAATGCAATATTGATAAAGTTTGTCAGAACTGTCATGTCATTCGGAAATAAATCATTGGCAACATTTGTGAGTTCTTCTGCTTTTGTAAGCTCTTCAGAACGAATCAATGAGTCTGCCACATAGCGATAGGTCGCCATCGCATTTACCTTCGCATCCTCGTACTCATTGCCTAAGAACAATTGCACCTGATAGGCGCCTGCAAAGCTCATAAATGCCATTTCATAGTTTTTATTTTCATACATGCTCAAGCCCATATTGAAATATTGCTCCACACGACTTCCAACAAAGCGCTCTGCATCTGGAATATATTTCCCTTTCGGATCGTTGAGTACTTTGGTGAAGCTCTCCATAGAAATGTTCTTATATTCTTCTAGCAAAGCCTCGTCCGGAGCTTTTCCCGACATTGCATCAAATTGAGCGACTTCAATTAAGGCAAAATAAACCATGCCTCGATAGAGGTGCATCTTCATATCCTCCTTAGTTTCTGCATTGGTAGCGGCAAGGTCAATAAAATTCTTGGCTTTTGTGGCTGTTTCTTTCGCTTTTTCTGCACCTGCCATCGGATTATATTTCTTCATGAGCATGGCTGCATCAGTAACATTTTTCTTTTGAGCAAAGCTGAATCCAGCAGCAAAAAGAAATAGGATACATATAACATTCGTTTTCATTTTCATAACTATTTATTTATCGTAGCACTTTCAAATCCTGTGCCATTTTATTATTTGTTTATTCTACAGTGTTTTCGTCTGTCGTTGTTTCGGAATTATCTGAACCCTTTTCTTGGTCTTCCTCTCCAGATAATTCTATTTCTTCACCGGCTTCATCTTCATCACCCCTCGGTACTCTAGCAATTGCTGCTATTTCTGATGTTCCTTTAAGGTTAATAAGCCGAACACCTTGCGTTGCTCTGCCCATTGTTCTTATACTGTCGACATTCATTCTAATGGCTACGCCACTTTTTGTAATGATCATTAAATCATCTTCATCCACAACGTTTTTGATTGAAAGCAAATCTCCAGTTTTACTGGTGATGTTTAGTGTTTTCACGCCTTTACCACCTCTATTTGTAATTCTGTAAACAGGTTCCTTGTCTTCTGGATCATTCAGATAGGTGCGTTTTCCGTATCCTCTTTTCGAAACCACCAATATGGTCGTGTAGACATCTTCAACACAAATCATTCCTACGACCTCTTCGGAGCTTTCATCTATTTTAATTCCTCTAACTCCAGAAGCGTTTCGTCCCATCGGTCGAACATTTTCCTCATTGAATCTAATGGCTCGACCCGAACTAGAGGCCAATACAATCTCGTTTTCTCCATTCGTAAGCTTCGCCTCAAGCAATTCGTCGTTTTCCCTGATGGTAATCGCATTGATTCCATTGGTGCGGGGTCTAGAATAAGCCTCTAATGAGGTCTTCTTAATAACGCCCATTTTCGTGCACATCACAATGAAGTTATTATTGATGTAGTCTTCGTCGGTGATATCTTGAACCTTAACGTATGCCTTAACCTTATCATCTTGTGGGATGTTAATCAGGTTTTGAATTGCCCTTCCTTTGGCTATTTTGGTACCCTCAGGTATTTCGAATACGCGCATCCAAAAGCAACGCCCTTTTTCTGTAAAAATCAATAGGTAATTATGGTTGGTTGCTACAAATAAGTGCTCAAGAAAGTCTTTTTCGCGCGTTGTTGATCCTTTTGACCCCATTCCGCCTCGATTTTGAACTTTATATTCCGCCAGACTTGTTCTCTTGATGTATCCCGCATGGGATATTGTAACAACAACCTCCTCATCGGCTATTAAATCTTCTATACGCATTTCACTTGCGCTATATTCGATTACCGATCTTCTTTCGTCACCATATTTATCCTTGATTTCAAGGAGCTCCGTTTTGATAATGTCCATTCGACGTGGCTCATTTGCAAGGATATCTTTTAAATCAGCAATGGTTTTCATTAACTCATCGTACTCCGCTCTCAATTTATCCTGTTCTAATCCAGTGAGCTGTCTCAACCTCATGTCTACGATTGCTCTCGTCTGAATGTCAGATAAGTTGAATCGTTTTGCCAAGTTCTCTTTCGCTTTGTCAGGAGAGGCTGAACCTTTGATGATTTCAATAACCTCATCTATATTATCGGATGCAATGATGAGACCTTCTAAGATATGTGCTCTTTCTTCTGCTTTACGCAATTCATATTGCGTTCTTCGTACGACTACTTCATGTCTAAATTCGACAAAATTTGAGATCATACTTTTGAGATTCAGAAGCTCTGGCCTTCCTTTAACTAAGCATATATTATTAACTGAAAATGAGGTTTGTAGGTATGTGTACTTAAATAGTTTATTTAATACAACATTGGCAATAGCATCCCGTTTAATTTCAAAGACGATACGCATACCATTTCTGTCTGACTCGTCTCGTAAATCTGATATTCCTTCGATTTTCTTATCATTCACAAGCTCGGCTGTTTTTCGAATTAAATCAGCCTTATTTACTTGGTAAGGAATTTCCGTTACTATGATTTGCTCTTTGCCACTATTATTTTCCTCAATCTCTGCCTTGCCCCGCATTACGATACGTCCTTTTCCTGTTAAGAAGGCATTTCGCACGCCTTCATAACCATAAATGATTCCTCCGGTTGGGAAATCGGGAGCTTTTACATATTTGAGTAGTTCTTCGTCTTCAATATTGTTGTCACCGATGTATGCAATAGTTCCGTCTATAACTTCGGATAAATTATGCGGTGCCATGTTTGTTGCCATACCGACCGCGATTCCTGAAGCTCCATTGACTAAAAGGTTCGGTATTTTTGTCGGCAGTACGCTTGGCTCATTTAAGCTGTCATCAAAATTCGGACGAAAGTCGACGGTGTCCTTGTCAAGGTCATCGAGCATTTCCTCTGAGATCTTTTTCAACCGTGCTTCAGTATATCTCATTGCTGCTGGGCTGTCTCCATCGACTGAACCGAAGTTTCCTTGCCCATCAACCAAGGGATATCTGAGCGACCAATCTTGAGCCATTCTAACCATGGTGTCATAAACAGAGCTATCTCCATGTGGGTGGTACTTTCCTAGTACTTCACCAACAATTCTCGCAGATTTTTTGTAAGGTCTATTTGAATAGACACCTAGATCTTGCATCCCGTAAAGTACTCTTCTGTGAACAGGTTTAAAGCCGTCACGCACATCAGGCAATGCTCTTGAAACAATTACCGACATAGAATAATCGATGTAGGCTGATTTCATTTCATCCTCAATGTTAATTTGAATTATCTTCTCTCCTTCTGCCATATTTTTTCTACTCTATGAATTGGTTTTCAACACTCTAATAAAGTGTATACCAAATTTACGAAATAAGAGGTCTGTAAAACATTCTTTTTTCGTTATTTTACTAACAAAATTTGGGTATAAATTGTGGATAAATAGGCGTATTTGGCAAATTATTCATATTATATTTGTAATCATACAGAATTGAATTAGAACAATGGAAGCTAAATTTTCACCTAGGGTAAAGGATTTACTATCGCACAGCCGTCAAGAGGCTTTTCGACTAAAAAATGAATTTGTGAGCGCAGAGCATCTTCTGTTGGGTTTGATAAAGCTTAACGAAGGAACTGGTTTACGTATCATTAAAGAGTTTCAGCTTGATTTGAAGTCAATTAAAACAGAGATCGATGTATTGCTAGAAAAATCATCTGTTACCCAGCTTGAAAACGCGAACCTACCATTACTAAAGCAAACTGAAAATATTATCAAACAATCCTATTTGGAGGCAAAACAATTTAAGTCCTCGTTGATAGGGACTGCACATATTTTGCTGACCATTTTGAGATATGAAGACTGTGCAGCTTGCAAAATTTTAAATAAATACGGAATCATGTACGAGAACGCAAGGGATGAGTATGAAATCATACTAGAGGAATCAAAGGGGCCACGAGCTGAATTTCCAGGAAGCAGCAGCGAAGAGGAGGAGCCGTTTTCTTCTCCATCCTCCAAAAAACCAACAGATTCTAAATCTAAGACTCCTGTGTTGGATAACTTCGGTAGAGATCTTACGAAAATGGCTGAGCTGGGTAAACTTGATCCGATTGTAGGTCGTGAAAAGGAAATTGAAAGAGTAAGCCAGATTTTATCTCGTCGAAAAAAGAACAATCCAATTCTTATTGGTGAACCAGGTGTTGGTAAAAGTGCCATCGCCGAAGGTTTGGCACTCAGAATAGTTCAAAGAAAGGTGTCTCGCGTGCTTTTTAACAAACGTATTATGTCTTTGGACCTAGCCTCCTTGGTGGCCGGAACAAAATACAGAGGTCAGTTTGAGGAGCGCATGAAGGCGGTAATGCAGGAGATAGAGAAAAATCCCGATGTGATCCTATTTATAGATGAAATACATACCATTATTGGAGCCGGAGGTGCAAGTGGCTCTTTGGATGCATCGAATATGTTTAAGCCGGCATTGGCAAGAGGAGAACTTCAAGCGATTGGGGCAACCACTTTAGATGAATATCGCCAGCATATTGAAAAAGATGGCGCTTTAGAAAGAAGATTTCAAAAGGTCATCATTGAGCCAACAAACGCAGAAGAAACTTTCCAAATTTTGATGAATATTAAGGAGCGTTATGAGGACCATCATTCTGTAAGCTACTCAGAAGATGCAATCAAGGCATGTGTCAAACTAACAGAACGTTACATTACAGACAGACATTTACCTGATAAGGCTATAGATGCTTTGGATGAGGTTGGTTCTAGAGTACATATTACAAACATCAACGTGCCCAAAGAAATTACTGAGATTGAAACGAGAGTTGAAGAGCTGAAAGAAGAAAAAGCACATGTCATCCGCTCTCAGCAATATGAAAAGGCAGCAGAGCTGAGAGATGATGAAAGAAAGCTCCTTGAAAAATTAGAAGCTGCAAAACTCAAATGGGAGGAGGAATCTAAGAATAACAAGATTGAAGTGACGGAAGAGCATGTTGCTGAAGTAGTTTCAATGATGTGTGGAATTCCTGTGACAAAGGTTTCACAGTCAGAAACAGGCAAGCTGGTTGTGATGTCAGATGAAATTAAGAGCCTTGTGATTGGTCAGGATGAAGCCGTTGATAAAGTGGTAAAAGCAATACAAAGAAACAGGGCAGGGCTTAAAGATCCCAATAAGCCAATAGGTTCTTTCTTTTTTCTAGGCCCAACTGGTGTCGGTAAAACGCAGTTGGCAAAAATACTAGCAAAAAAACTATTTGATACCGAAGAGGCATTAATCAGAATAGACATGTCGGAGTACATGGAGAAATTTTCGCTCTCAAGGCTTGTTGGAGCCCCTCCGGGATATGTCGGATACGAGGAAGGAGGTCAGCTTACTGAAAAGGTTAGAAGAAAGCCTTACGCAATTATTTTACTTGATGAGATTGAAAAGGCCCATCCGGATGTTTTCAATTTATTACTTCAGGTGCTTGATGATGGTCACATGACCGACGGTTTAGGACGTAAAATCGATTTCAAGAATACTATATTAATCATGACCTCAAATATTGGAGCCAGACAGCTTGCTGACTTTGGTACTGGTGTTGGTTTCGGTACGCAGGCGCAGCAGGAATCAAAAGAGGACAATGTTAAGTCTGTAATTCAAAATGCATTGAGGAAGGCATTTTCCCCTGAGTTTTTGAATAGAATCGATAATATGATTATGTTCAAGTCTCTAGGAAGAAAAGAAATTCATAGCATCATTGATATTGAATTGACCAACCTCTACGATAGAATCTTATCTCTTGGTTATGGCATATCTTTGACGGAAAAAGCAAAGGAGTTCATTGTAGATCAAGGCTACGATGAGAAATTTGGTGCAAGACCACTGAAAAGGGCTATTCAAAAGTATATTGAAGATCCTCTTGCGGAGGAAATTATCAAGTCAAATTTTAAGGAAGGAGAGAAAGTTTCAATGGACCTCAATAAAGCTAAAGATGGACTAGTAGTCATCAAGAAAAAAGCAAAAGGAGCGCCAAAAGAGAATTCAAAAGAAAAAGATTCCGAATAAGGTTTATTTTTTCTTTACGACGTCATCATAGGGTAGGCGAAATCTCGGTCCCCATGTGCCTCGGTCTGTTCCTTTTCCGACAGAGACAATCATATTTATTTCAGCTCCTCGAGGTAGCTCAAGTAGTTTTTTGACTCGTTTTTCATCAAAGCCCTCCATTGGACATGAGTGAAGTCCTTCGGCTGCGATAGAGAGCATAAATGTCTGGGCCGCCAACGCGCAAGACTTATGCACTACAATTCTGTGTTCGGCGGCACCGCCTAGTCTGTAAAATGGCTTGCGAAGTCCAAGCACAAAGCTTACTAGTTTTCGGACAGCCGAGAATATACCTAATCCATCATTCATGTAGACAAGAGGAATCAGGTTTTTATAATACTTGAGTCCTCGTTTTTGAATCTTTTTGGGTTCACCATGAATACCCTCCTTGATCCGATCATAATTCCAAGCTGCACGTGCTCTCCATTTGTCTTTTCTTGTAATAAAAACGACCATATGCTTCGCTGTTTTTGCTGCAGATTGCTTTAGGCAGAGTGGGATTAGTTTTTTTAACATTTCGGGACTTTCAATCCATTGAAATTCCCAAAGCTGAAGGTTACTGCTGTTCGGTGAAAGTATTGCATTTTTTAAACAACGTTCTATAACCTCTCCAGCTACATCATGGTTTTCGTCAAAGCTTCTATTGCTCCTTCTAAATTCTACAATTTTTTGAAATTGGTCCTGGTACATTTTATTTGCTTTAAAGGCTATACTAAGGTATTGAAGTGAATTAAAATATGACACTTTTTCTCATAATTGAAAAAAAGTATGACAGCATGTCTTAAAAACAATTGTGGCAGTATCTTTGTCATTGACTTTGTGAAATTAATCCATTATGGCAACTAAGAAGAAAAAAGAAAGTAAAAAAGCAGAAGACGTTGAAAGCGTGGTAGAGGAAAATCAAGGTGGGGAGAATCTAAATGAAGAATCGAAAGTTGAAAAAGAACTTACTCCAGAGGAAAAATATAATGAATTAAACAATCGTTTTTTGCGCCTGTACGCTGAATTCGAAAATTATCGAAAAAGAACAAATAAGGAACGATTGGATCTGATTACGAATGCAAATTCCGATTTATTGAAGGATTTAGTACCTGTCATTGATGATTTTGAAAGAGCAATTGCCAATAATGTGGATGCAGACGATATCGAAGGAATCAAAGAGGGTTTTTCTCTAATTTATAATAAATACAAAGGCCTTTTACAATCTAAAGGTCTAAAGGCAATGGAGGCCAAAGGAGAAGTTTTTGATCCTGAGCTTCATGAGGCGATTGCAAATTTACCGACGGAAGATAAAAAGATGAAAGGAAAAGTCATTGACGACGTTGAAAAGGGATACTTTCTCAATGATAAGGTGTTGAGATTTGCGAAAGTTGTTGTCGGTCAATAATTAATTAGTTACATGAGTCAGAAAAGAGATTATTATGAGGTTCTAGGATTGTCCAAAGGTGCGTCCGAATCGGAAATTAAGAAGGCCTATAGAAAATTGGCCCTAAAGTATCACCCAGATAAAAATCCGGATGACTCAAACGCTGAAGAGAAATTTAAGGAGGCAGCTGAGGCATATGAAGTTCTAAGTAATGCAGACAAGAAGGCGCGTTATGATCAATACGGACATGCCGGTATGGGCCAAGGTTTTGGCGGTGGCGGTATGAATATGGACGATATTTTTTCTCAGTTCGGTGATATTTTTGGAGGTGCTTTTGGTGGAAGCTTTGGCGGAAGCAGAGGCAGAGGAGGAGAACGGGTTGTCAAAGGTTCTAACCTTCGCGTCAAAATGAAAATGACATTGGAGGATATTGCCAATGGTGTCCAAAAGAAAATCAAGGTGAATAAGCTCGTCAATGCAGATGGTGTTACTTTTAAGTCTTGTTCGACCTGTAATGGTACTGGGCGAATTACACGTATGGCGCAGACTTTCATTGGTGCAATGCAAACACAATCTGCTTGTAATGTTTGCCATGGTGCAGGAAAGATGATCGATCAGAAGCCGTCAGGAGCTGACCAAAATGGTTTAATCAGAAAGGAAGAGGTGATTGAAATCGAGATTCCAGCTGGTGTCGAGGATGGAATGCAGCTAAATGTAAGAGGCAAAGGAAATGCTGGGCCATTCAACGGTGTTCCTGGAGATTTAATTGTCGTTATTGAAGAGGTCGAACACGAGGAGCTTAAAAGAGATGGTGACAATGTGCACTATGAGGCGTTTGTAAGCTTTATGGATGCTGTCCTTGGTGAGAGTATTGAAATACCAACGCTTTCTGGCAAGGTCAAAATAAAAATTGATGCCGGTACCCAAAGTGGTAAGGTCCTTCGGTTGCGAGGTAAAGGATTACCAAATGTTCAAGGGTATGGTTCGGGAGATTTATTCGCTCATATTAATGTTTGGACGCCAACAAAAATATCCAAAGAGGAGAAGGTAATTATTGAGAGTTTGAAGAAATCTGAAAATTTCCAGCCTAAGGCAGGGGATAAAGATAAGGGCTTTTTTAAGCAGATGAGGGATATGTTCTCATGACCCGATTTATCGACCTGAGCTCAAAGAATCCATCAACAGTGCTACAAGTTATAGCCACTGTTTTATTAGTTGTATTCTTTTATTTGTTCGGAGGTGTTGGATTACACATTGATTATATTTTAAATTCTAGTGCAGTCTGGTCTGATGCTGTTGATATTCAAGAATATATGTTGACTCTTGGTAGTAATCGTGTGTTTTTCTGGCTATTATTTCCTTTTCTTATTGTTTTTGTTGTTTTTTTGTGTGCAATAAAGTGGATTCATAAACGAAAAACCTTATCCGTTTTCACAAAAAGAAGTCAATTTGATTGGAGTAGGGTTTCTCTGAGTTTCTTTCTCGTATTCACTATTTTAGTGTTAACCACATGCATTCAGATTTTCTTTTCAGAAGAAATTATTTGGAATCTGCAATGGC
>CAJXCU010000075.1 GCA_913051935.1 uncultured Flavobacteriales bacterium | reverse complement strand
CAAATGCAGAAGAAAGCCTAGAAACTTTAGGAAAATATCCTGTCCTTCGTTTTAGGACGGTGTAACTTTTCGTAAATTTAGAATTGTATATACGTTAATTATAGTTGAGCCATGAAAACTAAAAATTACAAAATAATAGCCACCTTTCTAAGTGCCATCATCCTTTTGGGAAGTTGTGCAAAAGAAAGATCAACCTCTACAGGATGGGAGTATAATAACTACCAAAATGGAGGTTTTGAAAAATTTGATGCCAAAGAACAAGAGACAGGTCCAGGACTTGTGCTCATCGAAGGAGGTACATTCACTATGGGAAGTACCGAAGAGGACGTAATGGGAGATTGGAACAATAGCGCATCGAGAGTTACTGTATCCTCCTTTTACATGGACCGGACAGAGGTAACCAATCAGCACTGGTTGGAATATATGAATTGGATGAAACGTGTTTACTACAAGTCCTATCCTCACATATACAAAAAATGTCTCCCCGATACTTTGGTTTGGAGATCTCCTCTTTCTTACAGAGAAAAATTTGTTGATTACTACCTGAGGCACCCATCATATCGAGATTACCCTGTGGTTGGAGTTTCTTGGCTGCAAGCAAATGACTTTTGTAAGTGGAGAACAGATCGTGTAAATGAAGCAATTCTTGTTCGAGAAGGAATTATTAAATGGCACTTTGCCAACACGTATGATCATGAAAATACTGATGTTGGTGCGGCTAATAGAGCAAATTATGCCTCAATGACTTCTTCTCCGGAAAATATGTTTTCAACAGAAAACTATTTGAACGGTAATTATAACATCCAAACAGGTTCACCGAATAAAAATAAAAAAGGGGATACTTTAGGATTAAAAGGAGGGTATACTCTTGATGATGGAAGCTCCAAGGCACCTATGCTTGACGCCAAAACCAAAAGACCAGTACCTAGGGATCCTTATCAACTACAAAATTATGACCCCGTTTATGCCAATGAGTCTAGGTTAGGTTCGAGAAAGGTAAAAATGGAAGACGGAATCCTCCTACCAAAATACAGATTACCAACTGAAGCCGAATGGGAATTTGCAGCACTTGGTCTTATTGGAAACCTGGATCCGGACTCGGAAAATATAGACTCAAGACGTATTTACCCATGGGATGGTCACTATGTAAGACGCAAGGAGGATCAGTGGGCTGGTGCAATTCAAGCTAATTTTATTCGCGGTAAAGGCGACTACATGGGAGTATCAGGTGCATTGAATGACGGTGCTGATGTTACAGCGCGCGTAGATGCATTTTGGCCTAATGACTACGGATTATATCACATGGCTGGAAACGTTTCTGAATGGGTAATGGATGTCTACAGACCAACCTCGAACGAAGAAACTGACGATTTTATGCCATTTAGAGGAAATGTTTATACCACACAGCTTTTAAGCCCGGATGGACTTTATGATAAACCTGTATTGGCAACTGATAATTTGTATGATGTTTATGGTATGAAGGAGTACGTTAATGAGTTCGCAAGAGCCAAGTATCTCTCGTTAACTGGTGGAACAAAAGCGGTAAATGACTTAAATGCCAAGCAAGATCCATCATATGTCTCGAATTATATCAAAGAGAATCCGAATGAATATGTAGATTTCTCGATTTCAAGTAAAAATATCAAACAGATGAATGGTGTTTGGTTGGTGCTTGCAGATGATTCCATAAATCTGAAGGCAAATAGCGAGAAATTGAATGACATAAGAAAACCGTTTGAGTGGAGTCACGGCGCTTTAGAGTTTAGTGGTTCAAAAACTGATACCAACATTACAATAGCCTTCGACGAAGCAGGCGATTACACTGTATCCTTGAATCAAGAGACGAATTATGCCGAAACCAAAAAATTCAAGGTTTTCGATAACAAAAAAAGTTTTGACGATTACATCAACTACATTAACTCTACTAGAGGTCAAATTTTGGGTAACTCTCGTCAAAATCCGCGTAAATTCCAATTCAATGCCCCAAAAGACGGTTATGTATACGGGTACAACAAATACTCTAAAAACGACAGTATCGAATTTACAGTGCTGGATGATATAAACGGTGTACTCGATACTGCAATCTACTTATTTAATCAAGGAAATGCGACGAAAGCATCTCATTATTTGGAAGTTGCCCTTTTCGGAAATAGGCATAAGAAGGATGTTCTAGCGATGGAAGATTACCGTAAAAACCATTTCGAAGGAAGAGTGTATGGAAATGTTGACGAAGAAATTAAAATTGGTGTTGATGAAGACGGAGGAGATGTAATGGTTGAATCTACTCCCCTATCTAAGATTGGTGTGTATTATATGGACAAAATCTTCGAGGCAGGATCTAATGACCCGTCTAAACAATATCTAGTTGAAGGTAAGATTGTTTCCTCAAGTATATTCAATGATGATTACCTAGAACATCGATTTAAAAACTACAAGCAAGATCCAAATGTAACAGCTTGGATTCTTACACTTCGTAATGGACTTACAGAATTTGTAAATGAAACAAGAGGTCAACAAAGGTGGAGAAACGTAACTGAAGATGAAAATGCAGGACGTTTAAATTACAGAAAAGATGATTACATCAATTACCTAGACGGTGATCTTGAATCTTCGATATACTATAACAACCAGAAAAAGATTGATGACATTAACAATGGACGAAGAGATCCGAAGCAAGCAGTATATCAAAGTGAATTCGAAAACTTTGATTTAAAAGGAAGCGAAGTTAATGTCGGTGTTAGTGGATGGCCTACCACCCTAATTTCTGATAAGTCACGCGTTTACAAAGGCGGTTCATGGGCTGATAGAGCGTTCTGGCTATCTCCAGGAAGCAGGAGGTTCCTTGACGAGGAGCAAGCAACAGCCATGATTGGATTTAGGTGTGCAATGGATCGTTTAGGAAGCACAAGAGCAAATTCAAAAAAGAAATAGTCTTTTAAAAAAGATACAAAAAGCCCGTAGTGATGCGGGCTTTTTTTTTACATCTTTGCATTATGACGGAGCTTTTTTCGCTTTTTTATGAAACAAAAGGTATTTGCACAGATACTAGGAATATCGTCTCCAATTCTCTTTTTATTGGCCTAAAAGGAAAGAATTTTAATGGTAATCTATTTGCAAAAAATGCAATCGAGCAAGGTGCGAAATTCGCAATTGTAGATCAAAAAGAATTTTCAGATCAAAGTCGTATTTTCTATGTCTCAAATACACTAAAATTTCTACAAGAATTAGCAAAATATCACAGATCAAAGTTCAATATACCAGTGATCGGGATTACCGGAAGTAACGGAAAAACAAGTACAAAAGAGCTTATTTACTCAGTCCTTTCTAAAAAATTTAAAACTATTGCGACTGAAGGTAACCTAAATAATCATTTAGGTGTTCCATTTACCCTTTTACGGATCAAAAAAGAGCACGAAATAGCCATTATTGAAATGGGAGCAAATCAGCCAGGAGATATCGACGAATTGTGTGAAATAGCATCCCCTACCCATGGGATTATAACGAACATTGGCAAAGCTCATTTAGAAGGTTTTGGCAATCTTGATGGAGTGATTCAAACCAAAAAAGCCCTTTACGATTCTGTTAGAAAAGTCCAGGGAGTCTTATTTTACAACATGGATGACACGATTCTCCAATCCCTTCTCAACGAAACGACTCAAAATATTTCATATGGTAAGGGGAATGCATCAATTAGTGGAGAAATCACCGAATTAACCCCCTTTTTATCTATATCTTGGAAAAGCAGTGCATATAGCTCAGGTGGTATAGAAACAAATATGGTTGGTAACTACAACCTCTATAACTTTTTAGCTGCAATTTGCATAGGGAATTATTTCGATATCAAAGGGATTGACATTTCAGATGCAATCGCAGGATATAAACCTAAAAATAATCGATCCCAAGTATTAGAAACCAAAAAAAACAAATTAATTATTGACTGTTACAATGCCAATCCAACAAGTATGCTTTTAGCTTTGGAAAGTTTTCGTTCTTTTCAACATGACAAAAAGATTGCTATTCTCGGAGATATGTTAGAGCTTGGACAGGATAGTGAACAGGAACACCAAAAGATTCTTGATTACTGCACGAATAATGAAATAAAATTAATCACAGTCGGCCCAATCTTCAAAAAACTCAATAAAAATCAAGCTTGTGAGTCCGTTGAACAAGTTTCTTCGGAATTAATTTCGATGTACGATTCGATAATACTTCTTAAAGGTTCGAGAGGTATTGAATTAGAAAAGCTCATTACTATCCTTTAGCCTATTTGATATTCTGCTATCTTATGAGGCTAACATGCCCTACTATTATTTCACGCTGCTCTGATTGTTTTTCCTTGTAGTCTATACGATAGGTATATGTACCTACAGGAACCTTGTTTCCTTGGTATGTTCCATCCCAAGCACTTTGAAAATCCTTTGCTTCAAATATCAGTTCACCCCATCGATTAAAGATTTGAACACCGAAGAAATCCTGATCTATTCCGGGAGAAATCGTTGGAAACCAAAAATCATTGAGACCATCGCCATCAGGAGTAAACGTATTTGGTGCAAAAATAACTGCATCTTGATTCACTAGAAGCTCAAGCTGAAGACTATCCGTACAACCCAAATCCGTTGTTCCATTTAATGTTACAATAAAAAATGATTCATCATTTATGTCATATTCATAAGTATCAGGATAATATAGGGTATCGGTATTCCCGTCACCAAAATCCCATAAATAATCCACGGCATTGCTTGAGTTATTCATAAAGTCTACCTGCGAGGAGCCATAAGAGATTTGATTTGTAGACATCGAGAAATCAAGATCTGGGCTGGGTAAAACACAAATCAGACTATTCATCGTAATTAAACCAGGGCATCCATTCGGAGTTTCTGTATTTAAGGTAATATCGTAGCACCCCTCATCTAAAAAAGTATAGCTGCTATTGTCACAACCTTCAAATGTCGTTCCATTATTTATTGTCCAGTTGCAGTTTGTAGTATTATCAGTTGTATTTGTAAATACTACATTCAGTGGAGGGCAACCTGAGGTCACATTAACATCAAAAGTTGTAATTGGCATTGCGTCAACACTAACATTAATCGTTTCGTAATCTGTTTCACAACCATTTATCTCATACATAACCTGATACTCAGTCGTAATAGAGGGACTCACGATTATTGAGGCTGAGGTTTCGTTTCCGGGTAGCCATGTGAAATTTCCTCCGAGAACAGATGGGTTCGCAAAAAGAGAAATATTATCACCTTCACATATTCCTTGGTCGTCGGATGGAGACAATAAAGGTTGCTCAGTAACAGTAACAATAGCCGTTTCCATTGAACTTAAACAGTTATTAAGTTCATAAGAAACTGTATAATTGGATGTGAAATTAGGACTTACCTCAAGAGTAGAAGAATTCTCGCTAAAACCTGTCCAAAGGTAGCTACCTCCGTCGATAGACGCAACAGCATTTAAATAACCCGACTGGCCTTGACAAATACCAATATCCTCAACCGTTAATTCAGGAATTGGATTGACAAATATCGTAGCGGAGGTAAGTTGACTCATGCACCCATTCGCAGAATACAACACACTATAACTTGTCGTGGTATCAGGTGATTCCGTAATACTCTGTGTAGCGTATCCAAATGGAACCCAATTATAGGTACCACCTGGAACAGAAGGCAGAGCAGATAATGTTCCTGATTCACCCGCACAAATAGATACATCTTGCAAGGTCACAACTGGCGTTGGAATTACTTCAATATTAATTTCTGCTGTGTCTGACGGACACCCATCTAAAGTATAACTCACACCAAAAACACTACTCGTTGGCGGGAAAGAGGTAATAGAGCTACTAACCTCGCCACCAGGAAACCACTCATATGTACCGCCAGGAAGTGAAGGGTTACTAGTCAAAGTAACAGATTCAGATGAACAAATAGAATTGGGACCGGAAATAGTAACAACCGGAGTTGGAAGAACGAAAATTGTTGAAGTGGCAGTATTGCTCTCACATCCGTTCAATTCATAATTTACTGTGTAAAATGCATTAGAGACAGGGGCTACAGTGACTGAAGATGAATTTCCCAAACCACCGGACCATGTATAATTACCTCCAGGTATGGAAGCTTCGGCAATCAACTCAATAGTATTTCCCGAACAAATTGTCTCAGAATTTACACTCAAGGTGGGAAAAGGAATCTCAATAATTTCTATCGAATCCGAATTACTACAGCCATTGAATCCTATTCCAGTCACCTCATATATTCCTCCTGAAGAAACTGTTACCGATGTTGCAGAACCCAAACCATCAGCCCATTCGTAACTTAACCCACCATTTACCTGTAAGTCCACAGAAGTGGTATTACAGTCCAAGGTGTCTATTCCGGATACGTTTTGAATGAAAATATTAGGAGGAGAAAAATCAGCAGTAATCATAATTGTTGTGCTATCTGCACATCCATTCCACCCTACTCCAACCACTTGGTATTCACCTGGACTTGAAACAGTAGTAGAGATATTATTTATTGAGTCTTCCCAAACATAACTGTCCGCCCCTGAACCAAAAAGTGTAATTTCGGGTTCATTACAATTAAGCTCATTTGTAATATTTGTAATATTATCAATAGAAACGATTGGTGATGTAATATTCTCAGAAATAAGGACATTCATCTGCAGTTCACAGCCATTCGAGTCCAAATAATCCACAAAATAATTACCCGGTTCGGTGATATTATTTGTAGCTGAATTAGGTGAGGTTCCTCCTGACCATGTGAAATTCGTTCCACCAACAGCTTCTAACTCTATTTCCGTTGTCGCGCAGGTTAATTGCGTATTACCCGAATTATTCAATATGGAAGCGGATCCGCTCAATGTCTCATTCACTTCAACTGTGAGAGAATCTTGACAATCATTATCGTCTGTGACGATACATGAATAATATCCTGTCTCTAAATTAAAAATATCTTCAGAAAAAAATTCATCATTCCAAACTACAGCGTAACCGGGAACACCACCATTAATTTCAAGTTCGATTGCTCCCAAACCTTCTGGACATAAAATATCTAGTACTGTTGCTTGCAGATCTATCTCTGAAGGTTCTGTAACTTCCTCATTTATTGAATTTTCACAACCATGCTCATCCACAATGAATATAGTATGCATACCTGATGATACCACGAATTGATTTGATAGAACCATTTCACTTCCGTTTATACCATACATCAGATTAGAACCGGTTGTTTGAATTTCAAGCATTCCCTCCTCTCCATGACAAAAAATCTCTTGTGCCATAAGTATGGCATCTATTTGAGGTAGTTCCATCACCTCAACGCTCAGCATAGTGCTTAGAGCACATTGATTAGGATCAGGTGTAAATGTAAAAGTTTGGGTTCCTGGCAATCCCGAATCAATCGAACCAGACCATGTGCCAGAAAATCCATTTAACGAAATATTTGGTAGCTCGGGAGAAGAATCATTTTGACAAACTGGAGGAATAGAATCAAAAATCGGAGTTTCATTAACATGCGATAAAATATACGGAGTGTCGTCAAAATCAGACCAATCATCACTATAGGCGTAAGATAATGGCGTGGATGGTACATTACCGCTACTCAAAATATGCTCCCACTGAACATTAGATTGTTTCCAATTTGATATTCCTGCCCATGAGCCGTCTTCTGTTTCACTAAAATATATATTCAAATCAACCGAGGATATACCATTAGAGCGATTAATTTGGTGATAAAATAAAGGATTGAGTTCACATGAAATTGAGTCTGTCAATGATCGATCAAAACCTTCTAGTGTTGCATCCAAATTTGCCATTCGAACTTCAAAAGTATTGTTTGGAGAGAAAGTTGGCCTTAATTCAACAGGTCGGTAGCGCGTTGTTCCAACGCTTGAGCCGACAGGAAAAAGATAAGTTTCTAGCTGCTCTGTCCTTCTCGACAGAAATCCGCCATTCAAAGATGATACGAACCCTGAAGTCCTTTGAACTGAATTAAGAGCAGTGTTCTCTACATAAAAAGAATATATTTCAGTTTGAAGTTCTAAGTGTTTCAAGTCAAGGACACCACTAGAAAAAGCATTAATCTCCTGGGTTTTTAAACCACTACCATCGAGCGTTAAATTGAAAAAATTAGTTTCAACAGTTCCACTGATCAGTTGATCAGAACCTTGAAGAAAAACCGTACCTGTGACCGAAGTGAAAATTGAGTTATTATACCAATCACCCAATAAACGGATATGACCTGATCCAATTAAACTTGAATTATTAACAATATCCTCCGTAATATATATTTCTGCAGGCAAGTTAGCCTCCGCATCAATAACAAATAACCCTAAATCATTTTTGACAGATCCATTAACATGAATGAAAGCACCTGAAAGGGCATTAATGTTCGCGCCATTATTAAGCAGAGTTTGGCTTTTCGCGGAAAAACCTACAAAAAAAACAAAAACAAGAATAATGTTAAAAATATCCTTCATTATGAATTATTGCTTAAATCTAATATCAATTCTAACCTCAACATGTCCATTAATTTCATTTGAAACAGCCACGCCAACCACCCACTCACTATCAATAGACTTTATTGCTTTACCTAGATTCGAAGTTGTCACAAAATCACCGGCTATGATTTGTCCATTAGTATCATCAACTTCTATATCCACAATTCCTGTTGTTTGAATCCCGGAAGACCCATCGCTATTTAAATCTAAAACACCAATGATGTAAGCTTTAGAATTTTCATCAGCTAAAAATAAATTTTCAGAATCAAGACGGGCATTTGATGAGGCAATAATTCGAGATGGAGCCAATCCTGAAATATCGATATCGGTGTTATCTTCAAGCTGTATTTGTAATTCAGTAAGCTGAATTTGTTGCTCTTGAATTGCTTTCGTTAGCACAGGTATTAATGAAATATAATCAACGGCATGAAAATCATTTAGATATTCAACCTTCTCGCTATTTCTTGGGTTTCCGTATGCATTTGGAATTGGTTTTTGTTTTACAACTTCGGGAAAAAGTAGCTTTAAATCTTGAGCAATAAAGCCAAATTTCGTCTCACCTGATGTGAAACCCATTCCCGGAAATTCGTCTGCACGCATTTCATATGTCTTAACTTCTAAATTCATTATCTTATCCATAACACTGTTCATAGATTGAATATTTTTTTTCCATCTGATATCTGAGGGATAATAGGCTTGAGTTGTCCCTACATCTCCGGCAAAAAAACCAGCCCATGCAGCAGCCGTACTATTTGTAACACCATAAACACCGATGCCATTTCCTGTAGTTGGTAGATGTAATCCCATGACCGCAGCGCCGGTTCCTGAAGTCCCTCCCTCAATTCCATTCCAACCATTAGTAGCTGAACTATTTACACCTGACATAGCAACACCAGATATTCCATCATTCGAGAAAGAACCTAAGGTTGTAGCACCTATATCCGCATCGTTGTAAACTTGAAATTTATATATTGGTGTAGGTGTAAAAAATCCAATATTACCATTAGATTCTATGGTCATTCGCTCGATTCCGTTTGAATATGCTCTAAAATCAATTGCATTATTTGTACCAATATAATTTGAGCTTGCTGCCGTATTACCCGAAATTAACCATGCTCCCTGAGAACTTGTAACAGGACCTCCTGAACCTGAAGTCCCATT
>CAJXCU010000074.1 GCA_913051935.1 uncultured Flavobacteriales bacterium | reverse complement strand
GGCATGGAGCTGGCTCCGCTTGCGGAAAAAATATGATGAAGGAGACCGTTGATACTTTGGCGAATCAAAAAGCAGTGAATTATGCTTTGAACGGTTCTTTCGATAAAGCGTCCTTTATCAAAGAGCTTACCGATGAGCTTCCTGAACCTCCAACCTATTTCCCTTCCAATGTCAAACTCAATCAGGATGGATATCTAGACCTTGATGAGGTCCTAGAAACCGGACTCAACGCATTGAGCCTGAAAGAATTTACAGCACTTTCCTTAAATGAGGATACTGTCGTTTTAGACGTTCGAAGTCAAGATGATTTCAGAATGGGGTTCATTCCTGGTGCCGTTTTTATTGGCCTTAACGGTGGATTTGCGCCATGGGTGGGTTCTGTTCTTAAGGATATTTCAACCAAACTTTTGTTGGTGTGTGCGCCTGGGCAAGAGAAAGAAGCCATCATGCGTTTGTCTCGTGTCGGTTTTGACAATACCATTGGTTACCTTTCGGGTGGAATGCAAACTTGGAAGGATGCCGGAAATAAATTGGATACGATTGGAACAATTTCCTCAGATGAGCTGGCTGATGCGTTGGCTGATGGAATTAGTCTTATTGATGTTAGGGCATGTGGTGAACGTAAAAATGGACACCTAAGCGAATCAGTGAGTATTCCCTTAAATACGATTCACTCCAATCTTGATGGAATTGCAAAGTCTGAGAGGCATTACGTTCATTGCGCAGGAGGATATAGAAGCATGATTGCCTGCTCTATTATGAAGCGAATGGGGTACGATTCTCTTGTTGATGTTACTGGAGGTTTTGGTGCGATATCTTCCAATCCTAATATTGAAATCACCAAGCCCTAGTTTTTGTCTTCTTGAGTTTCTCTTGTTTGGCCGATATTTCGGCGTATATTTTCTAAATTTGTGAAGCGAAGATAGCCCCTCGTTTCGATATGCTCAAGATTATTTTTACCCTTCAAGTATGTATATTGTTCGCCGTTTCAACACGAGTTTTAGCGAGTGCGTATTATGTAAGCAATACTTTTGGGAATGATGAAAATGATGGTTTAAGTGTAGAATTTCCATTTCAGTCGATTGAAAAGCTAAATTCCATTGTGTTTACTCCGGGAGATTCTATTTTTTTGAAATCAGGAGATTATTGGGAAGGAATGTGGTGGTTGAAAGGTTCTGGTGCACTTTCGAATCCTATTGTGGTGGGTTCTTATGGTGGTGAAATACGGCCGATCATCAATGGATATGGCTATCAATCCTGTATTCTTATTTATAACGACCAACATATTGAGATCAATGGGTTGGAGCTCTACAACTCATTTTCTCATTTGGATTCATCTGGTGTTGTAAAGAAACTAACTGGTTTTGGAGGTGCTGCCAATTCTTGGGGTTCAGGGAAGAATGTGCGCTTCGGCATTAAGGTGGTTGCAACAACGCAAGACCTCAAAAACTTTTCATTTAATGACCTTTATATTCATGAGATTTATCCTACGCCCGACATAGCGGATAATATTCATTTGGGCTATGGAATAAAGCTAGAAACCCAATCAGATACAACCTCAGGATTGCTCAATACAATGGCAGATGTAAGTCTCAAAAACTCTACAATCACAGAAACAGGTCATTATGGTTTTTGGATCAAATCATTGGGTCTAAACGGGATTGATTCCGTAAAAAATAATCAAATCCTTGTTGAAAATTGTGTATTTGAATATACTGGGGGCTCTGGTTTTGTCCCCAATAAAAGTCAAAACATTCGGGTTGAAAATTGCATTTTTAACCATACTGGTTCAGATATTGATGAGCGTATGTGGAAACGAGGGAGCGGTATGTGGCCTTTTGACTGCAAAAATGTAATTGCCCAGCACAATAAATTCATACATGCGCACGGTCCGATGGATTCATATGGTTCACACATCGACTATGGCAATGAAAATGTGGTATTTCAATACAACCTGAGCTATGGCAATGAGGGTGGGTTTGCAGAAATATTAGGTGACAACATCAATTGCGGTTATCGTTATAATATTAGCATAAACGATGGTTATCGAGAAGATCCAAACGGAACACCTTGGAATAAAAAAGGGAAGATTTTTTGGGTTTCAAATTATTGCGGTAGCAACACAGTTCGATGTCCAAGCATAGGAACGTTCATGTATAATAATACTGTCTTTGTCAACGATACTTTAAACCCGGAAATCTATTTTTGGCCCGACGTAGGGGATGTACATCTTTACAATAATATCGTTTACGTTGGAGAAAATGGCCAATTGATTCCAACACTTATTGAAAACGAGTTCAATGAACTTCATATCAGCCACAATCTCTTTTATGATTCTTCTCGCATTGATTTGGATAGTGACCTCATCAGCAATGCATTATATGGGGATCCCTTATTACTGAATACATCCATTTTGGGGGAAGAAAACCCCGAGGCATATCAAATCTACAATAGCAGTCCGGCCTATGGAAACGGTTTTCTGGTCAACGGAAGCAATGACACCACAGATTACTTGCATCACAATGGTGGCCTAGATTATTTTGGGAATCCTGTTTCTCACAGTATTGCGCCGAACATTGGCGCATTTAATGGGACTGCTCTAGCTGATGTTTTGGCAATCCAAGCGACAGATCTAAAGCTTTATCCGAGTCTTACAAGGGATTACGTCAATATAAGTATAGAAGGACATCTAGGACCTGTAGAGACTACGATTTACGCTTTAAACGGAACTGTGATGGGCGTTCAAAATGGAATGCGGCTCACTTTGAAGGGGTTTAATTCTGGAACCTACCTTTGTGTTGTCCGATATGGACAAAAGTACGAGACGATGCGGGTCGTCAAGCTTTAATTGATTTTATCTGATTCCATGGACTCTTTTGATGAACCATTCCCCGCCGAGGAAAAATATACAAAGGATGAGGTACCAGGTATAATCAATCAGCTTGAAGCTAGACTCCTCAGAAAAGGATACGGATTCAATTTCTGTTCTTTGGGAAAGGTCTTCGATAAATTCATTAGCCTCAGAAAGCTTGTAAAACCCTCCATTACTCTGCGCGGAAAGCTGCTTTAAGACACTATGGTTTGCGACAGATTCAGCACGCTCTTGATCGATGTCTTCTACAACAAATACGCCTGATTTTCGCTCCGTCTTATTTTTAAACTCACCTTCAACGTCCCAGGAATATTTGCCTGGATTTAGTTTACCCAATTGGGCCTGATATCCGTCTTCATAGACAGAAAATTGTGTTGTGTATGTTTTTGAATTTTCATCGGTTATTTTCAAATTTAGGACAGGACTTGTAATGGCCTCCAACGAAGAGTTGTAGAATACACCATTGACAATTACTTCTTTTTGTTTGTTGATTTTTTTTGGAAACCGAACACTAAGGCCTTTTGCCCTTCCCGGAACAGTCAGATACTGTATGGTTTTGTCGATTAAATCATTGAACACACTATGGTCTTTTGTCCTTTGGAATTCATTCATTCTCCATCTCCAAATTCCTTCACCCATGATAGTAGCCGACCTCTTTCCTCTTTGTGTTTGGAAGAAGAGTAGGGGGCTTTCTTTAGTGACGCTTCCAATACGCTGCTTGAAAAGCGTTTTTGCTCCGGTAGGTAATTTAAAATCTCCATAGTGCCCTTGCAATGGAGGATAAAATTCTAGAGATGTTTTTAGCATTGGATCGATTACAAACTCTGAGAAATTGTCATTTAATGCAGCTTGAAGATTATCCTTCTTACCAGCTGTTCGCGGAGGGAATTGAATGGATAGGCGCGGATACAGTGACTCGTTTGTAGAAGGTCCAAGTATATAGAGTATGGGAATATTTTCTTGCTCAAAGCGTTGGATTGTATTTAAATCAGCGGTTTTTTGAGGGGAATGACAGATTAAAAGGTTGGCTTGATTTGTCTTTCCATCCCAGTCTTTGAATAATGCAGATTCAAATTCAATTTTATCGTCGGTGGAAAGTACATTTTTTAAGGCTGAAATATCAGGATGAGGGGCTGTTGAAAGCAACAATACCTTGTTTCTCGAATCCAAAACCTCCACGTAGAAGTTTTTGGTGTTGTTTTTATATGAAATCTCGTTTTCTTTTTCTTCGAGCTGAATGGTGTAGGTGTGATTTCCAAGTTCATCAGCAGGAATTAGAAAACGGACTTTTTGAAAGTCTTCACGGTTTTTGCTGTAATTAATTGTCTTCGTGGCGACAACTTTTCCTTTTTTCGAGATGGTAAGTAGCGCCTCTTCTTCAGGAAATTGAAAAGAGGAAATATCAATTTCTACGGGAAAATCATTCATTAGAAACGCAAGTGGATTATTGAAGACTGAGCGCACAAGCTGGTCCTTTCGTTGTATCGAGTCTCCAACGGCAAGACAAAATATGGGCGCGGTTCTGATCTTAGCAGCGTTGTATATTGGATTGGCTCCAACATTGAAATTACCGTCCGAAATTAGTGTAATACCACCGATGTTTCTGTTGTAATAGTTGCTTTGGATGTAGGCAAATGCGGCCTCAAGGTTCGAGCTAGATTCATTGAATGTATGCTTTTTTTTAGTTTCAACATTTGCACCAATACTAAGTATTTTAAGGTCGAATTTCGCTCCATACTGTGTAGCTATTTTATCTTTTGTTTGCTGAATGCTTTTTGCTACTGTAGCGCTGTCTTTATAGTTCAGCATAGAAGCGGAGTGATCCGTAACAACGAAAAAAAGAGGCTGCTCGATGCGTTCGATGTAAGTTTTGACAAATACGCCCAATAAGAGCGAGGTAATAAGGAAAACGGAAACAAACCTAGTCAAGTATAGTGCCGATTTCCACATCCAAGAAAGTTCATTGAATCCATTTTTTTTGCGGTAGGAAAACCAGCTCACGAAAAGAGAAAGTAAAAGAATACCAAAAAGCCAAAAGGCAGAATATTCTAGTTCGAGGTTCATGGCTTTAAAATTAGCGACAAAAATGGAATTAAATCCATAACAAGAGACAAATTCTCGGACTTGTTCAGCACCTCTTTTTGGAATCAAATACCTATATTCGTATCCAAAAATTCAAAGCATGTCAAAAACAGTATATATCGTATCGGCAGTTCGTACGCCAATGGGTTCATTCCTAGGAGGATTGTCGAGTATACCAGCTACACAATTAGGTTCCGTTGCGATCAAAGGCGCGTTGGATAAAGGAAATATTTCTGCCACCTCAGTGGATGAGGTTTTTATGGGGAATGTACTCCAAGCAGGGGTTGGTCAAGCACCGGCGAGACAAGCAGCAATCGGTGCGGGTATTGGTAATGAAGTGCCCTGTACTACAATCAATAAGGTTTGTGCTTCAGGAATGAAGTCTGTTGCCTTGGGTGCACAGTCTATAATTGCAGGTGACAATCAGATCGTCGTTGCCGGAGGTATGGAGAATATGTCCATGGCTCCCCATTATATGATGGGTAGGAGAGGTACTAAATTCGGGAACATACAGATGCTTGACGGCCTCACCAAAGACGGCTTGTTAGACGTATACAACAAAGTACCTATGGGTAATTGTGCTGAGCTTTGCGCTAAGGAGCACAACATCACACGTGAGGACCAGGACAATTTTGCCATAGAGTCTTACAAACGAGCAGCGGCAGCTTGGGAAAATGGTAAATTTTCTGACGAAGTAGTTCCAGTAGCTGTTCCTCAAAGAAAAGGTGATCCAAAAATAATTGACACAGATGAAGAATTCAAAAATGTATTTCTCGATAAGATTCCTAATCTGCGTCCTGCATTTGACAAGGAAGGTACGATTACGGCAGCAAATGCCTCTACCTTAAATGATGGAGCCTCCTGTTTAGTTTTGGCCTCAGAAGAGGCGGTCAAAGCGCACGGATTGACACCGATTGGTAAAATTGTTTCATACGCTGATGCTGCTCAAGAACCTGAATGGTTTACCACAGCACCCTCGAAAGCAGTGCCAAAAGCATTGGCCAAAGCCAACATTGAAACGGCAGATGTAGATTATTGGGAATTGAACCAAGCGTTTTCTGTGGTGGGTATCGCAAATACCAAAATTTTAGGCTTGGATCCTTCAAAAGTTGACGTAAATGGTGGTGCAGTTGCTTTAGGGCACCCACTTGGAAATTCTGGTTCTCGAATCTTAGTTACATTGCTTCATGTGCTTAAGCAAAATGGAGGTAAGCTCGGCGGTGCAGGAATCTGCAACGGTGGAGGTGGCGCTTCGGCCATGGTAATTGAGAATATTTAAGCCCTTTTAAATAAACTGTGAAGGCGGCCTCGGTCGCCTTTTTTTTGATTCATCCGAAACATAGTATGTTAAATATTGTTTTAAAATTATGTATCAGTTAAAGCGAACACAGCTCATTAAGGCGGACCTGCAAAGCACCTGGAACTTTTTCTCATCCCCGCTCAATTTAGCGAAAATAACACCTCCTGAGATGGGTTTTCACGTGAAGACAGAGCTGCCTGAAAAGATGTATGAAGGTCTGATGATTGAGTATACGGTCAGACCTCTGCTAGGTATTCCTTTGAATTGGATTACAGAAATTAAAACAGTCAAAGAGCTTGAATTTTTTGTGGACGAGCAGCGCAAAGGGCCTTACAAGATGTGGCACCATGAGCACCATTTCAAGGAAGTTGCGGGTGGTGTAGAGATGACCGATATTGTTTCATATGAGCTACCTCTTGGTTTTCTTGGTAGGTTGATGCATCCGATCATTGTTAAAAAGAAGCTTGCTGAAATTTTCGACTATCGATTTAAAGCGGTAGAGCATACAATTGACTTCTAATTGTCGTAATTTTACGACACATTGAAATTCACGGACTATCATATTGACAACAAGCTCAAAACGCAGCTAGATTATCTTGGCTTCAAGCGGCCAACAGATATACAATTTAAGGCGATTCAAGCCATTCTAGATGGAGAGGACGTT
The DNA here is from genome assembly GCA_913051935.1 of uncultured Flavobacteriales bacterium. GTDB lineage: Bacteria > Bacteroidota > Bacteroidia > Flavobacteriales_D > Crocinitomicaceae > UBA952. The sequence goes on along the minus strand of CAJXCU010000074.1, from coordinate 2,990 downwards.
ATGGCTGTTGCCCCAACAGGAACAGGAAAAACAGCAGCCTTTGTGATACCCATCCTTCAACAAATCATTCTAAACCGCCAATCGAATAAGCGTCGGATTACCGCTCTTGTCCTTGTGCCGACGAGAGAGCTCGCCGTTCAAATTGCTGAGGTATTTACCGCTATCGGTCTGAAAACAGGGATTAAAGTTTTGGGTCTTGTTGGTGGCGTTGATCAAGATCCGCAGATCAAATCACTAAACAGCAATGTTGAGGTCCTTGTGGCCACACCCGGCAGGATGTTTGACCTTATCTCTCAAGGTTATGTTGATTTAAGCGCGGTTAAGCACTTCGTAATCGACGAGGCTGATTTGATGCTTGATCTTGGATTTAACGATGACATTCGCGATGTACTAAGGCATCTACCTTTCAAAAGACAAACACTTTTCTTTACAGCAACCTTAAATAAAAAAATCAAATCTTTGGCCTATGACGTGGTGCGTAATGCGATTCGCATTCATGTTTCGCCAAAAAATCCAGTTTCAAAAAATGTACAGCATGCAGTAAGTCGCATTGAAATGGATGACAAACGGTTTTTTCTTGAAAACTTATTGAATGAGTTTGAAGAGGGGAAATTCATCGTATTTGTGCGCACTAAAGTTCGCGCCGAGCGGGTAGTGGCTGCTATGAAACGAGCAGATATATCGAGTGAAGCATTACATGGTGGTATTGAGCAAAAGGAACGCTTTGGCATATTAGAGCGCTTTAGAAAGGCGGAAAATAGAATTCTTGTAACGACTGACGTTGCATGCCGTGGAATTGATATTCCCGATATGGATTATGTTGTCAATTACGACCTTCCTGAAAACCCTGAAAACTATGTTCACCGATGCGGTCGCACAGGCAGAGGGAATAAAAAGGGGCACGCGCTTTCCTTTTGCGCAGAGAGTGAACTTGTGTTACTAGACGAAATTGAGACGTACACTGGGCATAAAATCGACATGTATGACCTAGCGCCAGAAGACTATCACGCCATTGTTAGCGAGTCAGATGCAAATGAGAAAAATTGGAAAAAGCTTTTGGCCGACAATGACAATCCAAATGCTTGGGACTGAGTACCTATTTGAGTGGGCTCATATTTATGTTTTGGATATCTGATTTGATCTTACTCAGCTCTTCACTCGTCGCTTTTTTACCCAATTTCAAGTTATATTTTAGCGTGATGCCATAATGCAAGAAGTGGTTGTCCGAGAAATCAGAAAGCAACCGTGCATTTAATCCAATGCTTACTTGGTTGATTGGGTAGTAGGCCGCAATATTAATCGTGTAGAAGTTTGTTCCTTCTGGGACGTCATCCTGCGGGTTGGAGAAGTTGAAAGCGTAACCAATATCAATTCCCGAGGTCTGGGTAAACAGGGCGCTCAGCTGGGGCATGAGCATTCCGTTAAAGTAATCTACTTTGAGTCCTGCTTGTGAATAGGTGTAGAATTGTCTTTTGCCGACTTTTTTTGAGGGTCGAAGCTTGAAGGTTTTGTATCCTGCAAGACTAAACATTGCATTTTGAATCGTCTTGTCTGCATCTGGAGCATTGAAAAAGGCAAATTCGCTTGGGTTTTTCCCCCAGGTGAAGTATGATATGGAAGGCTCTATCGTATACTTCGTTCTGCTTTCCGTAATGTTTTTAAGCAAAGCCCCATTTGCTTTTGTTTTTGTTTTCGTGGACAGCTTTTGGACCTTAAGAAGGTTAGGCTTTTCGTTTTCAAGAATGGCCATGGATACAAGTGCCTGCTGCAGATTGTAGGTGCGCGATCGCATTTTAATGTATCGCACCCTTTCTTTTAGGTTGTATTTGCTTCGTTTTTCAGAAATTTTCTTGAATTCTTCTGGATTTACATCCGCATAATCTAACAGCTGGCGGTGAACTACAGTGAGGTGCTCGAGACTGTTGCCTTTTTTTCGCATCATTTTCTTCACACGAGAGGCAATCTCGTTGAATTTTTCCAATTTCAACGAATCCTGTGCTACCAACGCATTATTTAAAAATAAAGCGGCTACAAATGCTATCTTACAACACTGATTCAACATTAACACTCTCAATATGTATCAAATATAAATAATTGAGACTGAATACTGAATTAATTTAAGTGGCATTTCGCAAAAAGAAGAACTCAAAAAGGATTAATTGTTGATTTTTGTGCCTTTTGCTCCAAAATTTTATTGATGAATGCTCTAGATTTCTTTGCTAGGTCGTCCTTTTTTATTCTCAGAAAGCTCCCGTCTGCATGAATACTGTAATCATCAGAATGAAATATAGACAGCTTGTAAAAAGGAATGGCCCAGCTGTATCGCGTTGCCCTTTTATTGAGGTGCACAATAATACCGTTTGGCCGCAGCTCTATGTTGCAATAGTTGTTGTTGTTGTCTTGCTCAAGAAAAGCTTTAAAATCTTCACTATATGCATGAATATTTAGCTTTGTAGAGCCTATTCCATTTAATCTGAGACTATCCCAAATCGAGTATGCAGGTCCAACAAGGTTGGCGATTTCCTTTGTTTTTTCTTTTGATAGTACCGTTGAGTCTAGAATCATACATATTTAAAACACATCCAGCTAAATAAGGTTCTAATTTTAACGTATATTTGACGCGCAATGAACTTCAAATTATAGGACACTTTCCAAAAACTCAAGTATGATTTCTAGATTAATAACCATTTGTTTTTAGACCCGCATCTAAGCGTTTTACAGACTGATTTCATCGTTGATTACAGCGCTATTGCTTGATGATTTTTTGCATCGTGCACCCGTAAATTGTATCAATCACTATGAGGTAGGTTCCCGGATTGAGGTCGTTTAGATCTATTGCGTTTTCGTTGTGCTTTGTTCCTTTCTCTATAATTTCACCATACATGCCTACGAGCTGGTAATCGAAGCTGCCTGACACACCATAAATAAGCAGCTTATTGATGACTGGGTTGGGTCCAATCTGAATGCTGTTTTGTGTTTCTTCAATTCCT
>CAJXCU010000073.1 GCA_913051935.1 uncultured Flavobacteriales bacterium | reverse complement strand
TGGAGATAGCGCTCACAGGATTTTTTGTAAGTTTGAGCAATGGCAAAAATAGTATTTGTTTACCTCGAGGAACCCTACTTCATTTACCATTCCATCGGCTTGGCCATTGAGTTTGCCAAAAAAAAAGAAAACGAGGTAACTATCTTGTATAATTCAAGAAATGAGGGAGGTATTCAAAGTCTGCTACCTAAAAATCATTTTATACAATTAATACGAGTCACTCCCCCATGGATCACTGAACTACCTTTGTATATTGAGATGAAATTAAATTATCGGAAATGGATTTTTAAAAAATACAAAGGAGTCTTGGAGCGACAAGATGTGTTTATATCTAGTCTCTATAATGACCTAATCATCCGTGAAATCATTGCGCCAAAAAAAATATCAATGGTCTACACAGCCCATGGCCCAGCAAACGGTCCTTACTGCTTCAATAATCTAGTGAAACAGTTTGACTACTTTTTCTGTGCAAGTAAAAAAGAAGCTGATATTCGCCGAGAAATGGGTCAAATAAAAGCCAACAACTATTGTATTGGAGGTTATTTAAAGCTTGACGCGGCCCAGCCCAAAAAACTAAATATATTCAATGATGATAAAAATACAGTTTTATATAATCCACACTGGGATAAGGGGTTAAGCTCTTTTTTCAAGTATGGTTTTGAGATTTTAGACTTCTTCAAAGATCATCCAAATATGAACTTAATCTTCGCACCACATGCTTTACTCACAAAACGCAACTTTATGCTCCGAAGAAGACTAAAGACTTACGAAAAATGCACAAATATTCACATGGATTATGGATCAAATTACAGCCACGACTTTTCTTATGTCAAGGTTGCAGATATTTATCTTGGTGATGTGAGCAGTCAAGCCCTTGAGTTCTGCCTTTTTGAACCAAGAAAATGCATCTTCATAGATGTGAAACAAAATACTGGAAACCATTACATTTCATGGGGGCTTGGTGATGTGCATTCAAATAGCTTCAATATCGCGAATGCATTGAGCCAGATAGATGCCTCGTACGACGACCATTACAAAGTCAAACAAAAACGTATCATAGACGAGGTTTTCACGATACCTAAAGAAAAAACGAGCACTGAAAAATTCGCAGAGGAGTTGTCGTTATTTATAAGGTCTAAAAGCTAGATATTCGTTGAATAGTTAAGAGAATTACTTCTGAACAACAACACGTATAACAATTGGATCCTCAGATTTATAGACTGCCAAACCTTTAGACTGAAGCTTATATAAAACCTTAAATCCAGCTGACTCTAATCTCGAAACGAAAGAGTCGAATTCTACGAATCGACGATAATGGTCAGTAACAAAAGAATTATCCGTTAAAGCCTCTCCTTTACCAAAAAGTTCATCATGAATACTTCTAATTTCTATAAAAAATAGACCTCTATTCTTCAAAGTATGGTATGCCCACTTCAAAGTTCTAATTTCTTGCTCTAAATTCACAGAATGCAAGGTGAATCGAGAATAAATATGCTCCACCAATTGTCTCTCTCCTATATTTGTGAAATCCGCTTCTTCAAAGGATAAATTTTCCGATTTATAATTGCTATTCAGATAGTCAACCTCATTCTTACATTGATCAAAAGCAATAATATTTACACCAAATTTTTCAAAAAATATACTGTCTCTGCCATTTCCACAACCCAATTCGTATAAACTTTCAGATTTATTTAAAAACGGTAAGACAAATCTGGCAAATGGAGATTCTTCGCCCGGATCTTGATTGTTTCTGTAATAGTCCTCCCAGTAATTTAAATAAGTATTCATGTGTGGCTTGAAATTTTAAGGACTAAGTTATTGCTTTTCTCATACTGACCGCATAATAAATGAACAGATTATTAATTCGTTTAATTATTCTTTCTCTGAAGATTCATCCGATTTTAAAAGACTTCGGTTTATTTCGCGCAATAACTCCTTGACAAAAATGAAAGCGCAGATGATTAGCAGAAAAATTGAGGAGAATAAAGAAATAGTTTTAGACTTAAAATATGTTTCCGGTTCAAAACGCCATTCTATATTATTTTGACCCTTAGGGATTGTCACTCCCCTTAATATATAATTGGCTCTAAAACTTGAAGTTAAATTCCCATTGATATAGCAATTCCAACCTTTTGGATAATATATCTCACTAAAGATAGCGTGCTGAGTTGATGTAGAACTAGCTACATATTTAATTAGATTTGGCCGATAACTTGTCATACGAATAGAGGCGGATGAATCAGGATTAATAACTTTTGATAGATTCTTAAACTCATTATGAACTACGGCCGTATTTTTAAGATTTAACGCACTATCTGACAGAGAAATGATTTCACTATTTGCATCGTTAACTCTTTTCAAGTTACCAACGAACCATGCATTATCCATCGCATAAGGGTTTTGTACAGGACGGCCTCCGGGATTTAAAATCACATAGCGCGTATTCATCATATTTAAGGTAGGGGTGCTTTCAAATACACTTAATCCAAATTGATTGATGTTCTGCTGAATAAAAGCAGCCTCCTTCGCGATTCTAAAATCAATGAGCTCTTGATAACGTTTCAGCTTTGCACCATGATAGCCACCGATGCTTTTATGATAATAACTAGTTACGGATTCTGCAAAAGGATTGTTTAACGTAAATACTCTATAATTCGAATTTTGATTGAGCACACCATAGTCTGCAATAAGATTTTTTAGCTTCGTGTTTTCTAATGAAGAATAATAGAAGTGTTTTTCCATTCCCTCAAGAAACTTTGCTTTCTTATCCTCAAAATCGACAATCTTAGCACTTTCTGAAGCTAAAATAAATTGGTCCGCTACACTTGGCATTTGAGGCGGGAGCACTGCAAAATCATTGGGTTCAAATTGAAGATAAGCAATTCTATCTTCATCTTCATCCATGAAACCAGCAGAAACAAGGTTTGAAATATTATCAATCTCCATATCCGACTCATCAACAGATAGGTCCAAATACCGCTTTGAGACAGTCAAATTATCACCAATCGTTAATACTCCAAGTGATATGCCAACGAAAATAATAGCAGACCTTCTTTTAAAAAAGTAAAACAAACAAAGTAATGTCAAAACGCAAAGACCTAAGGCGCGCATTGCATCTTGTTTAAATAGAAAAATACGTGCATCTTTCATGGCTGACTTGAGGCCGAATAAATAATCTTTGGCTTCAGGTTGATTTTTTAAGGTGTCAGCAAACATTTTAGACTCATTGTCTGAAATAAAATCTCCACTTAGCCCGGGAATCATAAACATTAAAGCAAAAAACAACAATAAAGCTCCCCCTGTAAAATATATCTCTTTAGATGCATCAAACGAGAACTTCTTTTTAAATAAGCCATCAACAAATAACAAAGCAATCATCGGGATAACAACCTGAAGAAGCACCAAAATCATTTTAGAATCTCGAAATTTATTGTAGAGAGGGAAATGGTTTATAAAATAGTGATTGATCCCGTCCGGGTCATTTGATGAAAGAAGCATAGCCAAAATTGCTAGTACTATAATCGGCCACTTAATAGGATCTTTGATAAAAACAATCCCAAATACAAAAAGTGTAAATAGAACAACACCGAAATAGAAGGCACCACCGCTGAATCGTTGACCACCCCAATACCTGTTTTGACGCTGAAAAGTTTGATCCACGGCAAAATCAGTCTCTTTATCAACATCCCTATCAGCAATATAATCCATCAATTCTTCATCATTACCGAAAACACCACCTTTCTCACCTCGGGCATTTGGAATAAGCATAGATAATAACTCACCGTTTCCGTAGTTATACTCTAGGATATAATCAGAATTTAAACCACTTTTTTGAGCTGTCTCTTTTTCGGAACCATCGGGCTCAACCGTTAATTCTGTCGGTCCCCTTGTGGTAAACTCACCATATTCTAAAGTGGTCATGAGATTTGTTGCGTTTGACAGTAAGGCCAAAACAGCGCCAAAAATTAAAGCAAAAACAGGATAAAGTATGGCTTTAAATGATTGCTTTTCAAAAACCGAAAGACGAATGAGCTCACCTAGGCCTATAAATAGACATAAAAAACCAAGGTAGTAAGTCATTTGAGGGTGATTCGCCATTAAGTTTAAACCCAGAAATAAAGCAAAAATGGTAGCGCCTAATAATATCTTACCTCGAAATGATAAAATCAAGCCCCCTAATACAGGGGCTATATAAGCAATGGTTTTAACCTTTGTGAGATGCCCAGCCCCCAAATACAATATATTTATTGTTGAAAAACCATAGGCAACAGCGGCTAAAATGGAAAGCCACGGATTTATGCGCAAACAAAGGGCGAAAATATAAAACCCCAGCATCATTAAAAACAATAAATTGGCCATCTTCGGCAACCCCATTTTTAATACCGAATCCACGTAAATAAGAAAATTATTCTTGTGATGTACCAAAATCTGGTATGCAGGCATTCCTCCAAACATAGAATTGGTCCAAAGAGGATCAGTGTCATTTGTAACGTGATGGTCAAGGATTTCCTTGGACATTCCTCTATACTGCTTTACATCCTGTTGCTTTAGGCTGTAACCTTGAAATAGCGGAGAAAAAAACATAAATGAGAAAAGAAAAAAAACGCTTAGCGCGACCATATGTGGTAATGCCAATTTAAAGTATAACTTCATGTGTTATTTTTTAGAATTTGAATACATACGGACATCATCATTTGAAATAATCGGTCCACATAAAATTACCAACCGTTCGATTATATTCCGAAGCTCTCTAATATTTCCGGTCCAATCTATCTTCTTTAGTTCTTCAAGGGCGGAATCATCAAACTTTTTCAAAGGAATTCCTTGATCCGAACAAACCATTTTAATAAAATGATTCGCTAGTAAAGGAATATCTCCTTTGCGGTCATTCAAAGATGGAACATGAATAATAATCACTGCCAATCTATGGAAAAGATCCTCTCTAAATCTTCCCTCAGCAATTTCTTTTCTTAGGTCCTTGTTCGTAGCAGCAAGTACACGGCAGTCTACCTTAATCTCTTTTTCACTTCCAACGCGCTGGATGACATTTTCTTGAAGCGCCCTCAATACTTTGGCTTGGGCACTGAGCGACATATCTCCTATTTCATCTAGAAACAAGGTTCCGCCAGAAGCAAGCTGAAACTTTCCTTTTTTATCCTTGACGGCAGATGTAAAAGCACCTTTCTCATGACCGAACAGCTCACTTTCAATGAGCTCAGCGGGAATGGCCGCACAATTAACCTCTACAAAAGGCATTTTCTTTCTATTGGAAAAATCATGCAAGGAACGTGCAACCAGCTCTTTTCCTGAACCATTACCTCCGGTAATCATTACCCGAGCATCAGACGGAGCCACTTTTTCAATCATCGCTTTGATTTCATGAATCGCAGGTGTTTCGCCTATAATGGAGCTTCCCTTGAACTTTTTAACGGTCTTCTTCAAAGTTTTTGTTTCTGCCACCAACAAATTGCGGTCTTTAACATTCCGAAGCGTGACTAATATTCTGTTTAAATCAAGAGGTTTTTCAATAAAATCAAAAGCACCATCTTTAATAGCTTGAACAGCAGTATCAATAGTTCCATGGCCACTAATCATTATAATTGGGGTTTCTATATTAAGATTGATGGCGCTCGATAGAAACTCAAGACCGTCCATGGCTGGCATCTTGATATCACAAAAAATCAGATCAAATTCCTTGTTTTGACTAAGCTTTAGACCTTGCTTGCCGTCCTCAGCTTCCTCTACAGCGCAGTCCTCGAATTCAAGTATCTCTCTTAGTGCGCGTCTTATCGCTCTTTCATCATCAATAATCAGTACGTTCATATCTATCTAACTTTTCGCTCTAACATGGGCACGAACTTAAAAGTCCCATATTCCTCATGTGAAATTTTACCGTTTACGTCTTTTTTAATTTTTAACATTTTCTGCTCTTTTCCATCACCAACTGGAATTACCAAAATTCCGCCGTTTTTTAGCTGATTAATAAGCTCATTGGGTAATTCAGGCGCACCACAAGTTACCAAAATTCTATCGTAAGGTGCGTAGGCTTTTTTACCTTGGTAACCATCTCCAAAAAAAAGCCGCGCCGTAAAACGAAAATAATCGATCATGGATTTGGCTTTTCGATGAAGCTCTTTATGCCGTTCAATACTATATACTTTTGCACCTAAAGCTGCCAATATGCATGTTTGAAAACCTGAACCCGAACCTATTTCTAAAACTTTATCACCCTTAGAAAGCTCAAGAAGTTGAGTCTGAAAGGCGACTGTAAATGGATGCGAGATTGTTTGTCCCGAACCAATCTGAAATGCCATATTCGTGTATGCCTGCTCATCAAAGGCTAAGTCTAAAAAATAATGTCTCGGAATCTGATCAAATGCATCAAGAATACGATCATCTACAATACCCATTTCTTTTAAAGACCCTATTAAAATCTTTCTTTTACCCTTGTGCTTATAAGAATCTTGGAGATGATTCATTAATTATGGTGGTTTAATTTTAGCAAAATAATTTATGCGGCATTTTTATGAAAAACAAATTTAACTCGAATTTAATAGTTTTAAGGAGGTTACCTCTTTAAATTCTTAACTTTACTCAAGATTTAGAATGGGGTGCCAATGAGTATAACATCTACCGATAAATGGTATGTAATTAAAACTATGAGTAGAGCAGAAAAAAAAACTGCAGAACGACTTGATTACATGGGTTTTACAAACTACTTGCCCCTACAGACAACGATCAAGCAGTGGAGCGATAGAAAAAAGAAGGTAGAGGTTCCTTTAATTCCAGGAGTACTTTTTGTGAGTTGCAATGAATCAAGACTGAACAGCGTTTATGATGTGCAAGGCGTACATTCCATTTTAAGGCTTTCAGGTAAGTTTGCCATCGTACGTGAGACAGAAATACACAACCTCCAACTTTTACTGAAAGACCGCATTGACATCGCAGAGGAAGATTTCGAAACAATTGCTGAGGGAGAATTTGTGGAGGTTATACATGGGCCTTTGCAAGGAATTATTGCAACCTCTATTGAACATCAACGTAATTATAAAATAATAATACAATTTGAGAGCATAGGCCGACAGTTTACAGTGCATGTCCCTCGTTCTCAGGTTAGAAAGATCAAAGATAAAATCGCCTAATCCTTGATCGTATAAATGTGGTCTCTGTAATTTAATTTGGGACTCACAAATGGCGAAGCCACATAAAAATGAAAATAGTTGTTACCGGAGGTGCTGGGTTTATAGGAACAAATACTTGTGAGGATTTAATAGGAAATGGGCATCATGTTATTTGCTTGGATAATTTTCTTACCGGCAAACGTGAAAACGTTGAACCGCTTTTAAGCTCCAAACGATTCGAACTTGTAGAAGGCGATATCAGAGACTTAGAAATTTGTAGGAGCGCAGTGAGGGGCGCGGATCTCGTGCTTCATCTGGCAGCCCTTGGCTCCGTACCAAGATCTATCGCAGATCCTGTTACCACAAATGACATTAATATCAATGGGTCTTTAAATATGCTTGTTGCAACAAGAGATGAGGGAATAAAAAGATTCGTTTATGCCGCAAGCTCCTCGACATACGGTGATTCAGAAAGTTTACCAAAGGTAGAACACGTTATTGGAAAGCCACTATCGCCCTACGCCATCACCAAATATGTTAGTGAACTTTATGCCGACGTATTTGCCAAAACCTACGATATGGAATGTATTGGACTTAGGTATTTTAATGTTTTTGGAAGAAGACAAGATCCGAAAGGAGCTTACGCCGCGGTAATTCCAAAATTTACAGCGCTACTGCTGAATCATGAAGGGCCTATAATTAATGGCGATGGATCCTTTTCACGAGACTTCACGTACATTGATAATGTTATTCAGATTAATAAATTGGCATTATTTACAAAAAATAGAGACGCGCTCAATCAAGTTTATAATGTTGCTTTTGGGGAAAGTTCAACACTCAATGAACTTTTCGATGAAATAAAAGCCAATTTGAGTAAGTATGATGACAGCATAAATAGCATATTATCAATACACGGCCCAAAACGAACGGGAGATATCCCCCACTCCTTGGCTTCCATTGAGAAAGCAAAACGACTATTGAACTATACACCGGAATACTCCTTAAAAGATGGGCTGAAAAAGGCGATGCAATGGTACTGGGAGCACAAATCGACGCTGGAAGTATAAGCAATTGAATCACGAGAAAAAACTTTTGATTAAATGAAAATTTTAAGGCCATATTTAATTAATCTTCCGAAAATAGTCGATGAGCGAGGTAATCTAACGTTTTTAGAGAATCCTGAAAATATTCCCTTCGAAATCAAACGCGCATATTGGATTTATGATATTCCGAGTGGTCAAACTAGAGGTGGACATGCATTTAAAAGTCAAAATGAAATGATTGTCGCACTCTCGGGGAGCGTTGAGGTGTACACTTCAGATGGAGAATATGAAAGCTCAATAGTATTGAACAGACCTTCTAACGGATACTTTATTCCCAAAATGACTTGGAGACAGATTAGAAACTTCAGCTCAAACGCCGTTGTTCTCATAATCAATTCCGATCCTTACGACTCGGAAGATTATATTTACGATTATTCGAAATTTGCAACATTCAAATAATGGAGAATATTTTCAACTGTAATCTTATAGAGCTTCAGAAGATTAAAAATCGTGCTGGAAATTTAAGTTTGGTCGAAAATTCAAATTCAATTCCTTTTGATATTGCACGAGTCTATTATATCTATGACGTACCAGGAGGTTCTGATAGAGGAGGACATGCGCACAAGGACTTAGAACAGTATGTTATTGCAGTAAGTGGAGCGTTTGATATTCAACTGGATGATGGGAAAAACAAAAAAACCGTAAGACTCGACAGACCGTTTCTTGCGCTTCACATCAAAAAAGGTATCTGGAGAGAAACAAGAAACTTCACATCAGGAGCGATTTGTATGGTAATCGCATCCCATAAATATGACCGCGAGGATTACATACATGATTATAAGGACTTTCTGAAATTTAGGAGAAATGAATAAAATAGAGCACTCATTCGGAGAAAACATAGTTATTTACGAGGGAGCCGAGGTTCATTCCTCTTGTGACGTGGGCCCATTCACGATCATTTATCCCGGTGTGCAAATTGCAGAAAATGTACAAATTGGTTCTTCGTGCATTATTGGTAAAAAACCAAAAATAGGCAAAAACCAAACTGAACTATCAACTACTGATAAAACGACAGTCATTCAATCAAATACGATTATTTGCGATAAAGTAATTATATACAATGGAGCAAAAATCGGGAAAGAATCATACCTTGCAGATGGTTCTCTCATCAGAGAGAATGTTCTAATCGAAGAAAATGTTGTCATAGGAACATATGTCGTAATTAGTTTTAACGCAAAAGTTGGCGCCAAGAGTAAAATCATGACTGGAACAAATATTGCTGGCAATATGAAAATTGGCCAAGGGTGTTTTTTTGGTGCTCATGTATGTGCTGTGAATGACAACAAACCATTTGATTTAAGAGAACGAAGCCAACAAATTAGTGCGGAAATTAAAAACAATGTATTTATTGGAGCCAAAACAACCATTCTGCCTGATTTAATCATTGAGGAAGGAATACAAGTAGCAGCAAGTTCAACGGTTACTAAGGACCTGACAAATAAAAACACACTATATATTGGTTCGCCTGCAAAAATCAGAAATCATGAAAAGTAAATCACCGGCCCAATCCAATATACACAAGGACGCTCGAATTGGCAAATTCAGTATCATTGATAAAGATGTAATGATTGAGGATGATGTTGAAATAGGGAATTATTGCCAAATAAAATCAGGAAGTGTAATAAAAAAGGGAAGTATCATCAAAAATAATGTTACCATAGGATACAAAAATATTATTCATGCCAATTGCCATATTGATTCTTATTGTTCTATTATGGACAATAATATTTTTCACAGCGCTACGAAAATTGGTTCACACACAATAATTGGAAATAATGTTACCCTTAAAAGTTTCAATAACATTGGAGTTTATTGCATTCTTAGGGATGACGTGGTGGTAGGAGAATCATGTAAATTGACTGCTTATTGCGAGCTAAGAAATAAGGTAATCCTAGGAGACAACACCTCTTTTGGAAGCCGTTGTACAATTTCTGCCAATGCTGTGATTGGTTCAAATGTCACCATTAAATACGGATTCGTATTGACTGA
>CAJXCU010000072.1 GCA_913051935.1 uncultured Flavobacteriales bacterium | reverse complement strand
TGTCAAAAAGTTCGGTTTTATAGCTTCCATAGTCCAGCACAGAATTCAAGTCATCGTGCACAAAAGGAATATGGAACCCTTCAAGGTAATTGTCACAGTATAGTGCCCAATGACAATTAATGAGATAGTCTTTGCTATGCTTAGAATCATACTTGAAAAGATCAAGGGGTAAAAACCCGATGCGCTCTCGCATTTTGTTAAAAACTGAATCAATTGAAAAAGACGGATTGAGAGATGCGAAGACATGAGGTCCAAGTTTTGCTGTTGGGTATTTTTTTAGATGGTCACATGCCCTTGGAAAGTCTTCTACATCATTAAACTCGGGCATAAACTTTAACTCTCCATCTTTCTTCCATTGCCGACCGTGGTAACCGCAGGAAATGCGTTTCGAACGACATTCGTGGTGAAAAATAAGGTTTCCACGGTGTGTGCAAACGTTTGAGAAGCAGTTTATTTCCTCACTTTCACCACTCTTTTTAAGGAATACGGGCTCTTCAATAAAATCTTCTAAAAAAGACATTGGCTGAACGTAATCATCAACTGGAAAAAGCTCTTTTGCACAACCTTTCCATTGCCAAGAATGTCTAAAAACACGCTTTTTAAGCGCTTCAAAAACACTGTCCTCTCGATAAAAAGCGGCAGGTAGCGTTTCAGCCTTTGAAATATTTTCATGTACATGAAAGTCAAACATGGTTAGAGATTTTATAATAAATATAAACAAAAAGGGGGCTATTTAAAATTAGCCATTGACCTTTGTTTTAAATTGAATCCAAAATCAATCGGATAAAAACCGTTTTTTATCCGCCAATTTGAGCGCTCTACGAAGCTCTGAAACGACGCGCTCTGCATTACTTTTCGTAAATATAATAGGGGGCTTCGTTTTTATGACACTATCGGCAGGGCCGTCAGTGCTTATGAGCACTTGGCGGTTCCGAAGCTCGTTTTTTAGAAATTGAGCAAGATTGGTATTGGGTTTTTCTTGATCGTTGATTAGCTCAACACCGAGGAACAGGCCTTCTCCCCGAACATCTCCGATGCGTGCATCTTCTTTTTGTAATTCCCTTAGTAGAGAACAGTAATATTTACCAACCTCGAATGCATTTTTCTGAAGCTTCTCCTCATCAATAATTTCTAAAACAGCTTTTCCGATTGCGCACGAGACAGGATTGCCTCCAAAAGAGCTAAAAAACTCAACTCCTTCAGCAAAAGATGCGGCTACTTCTTCAGAGGTAACGACAGCTCCCATGGGGTGTCCATTTCCCATCGGTTTACCAATCACAACCATATCGGGTACGACGCCTTGCAGCTCATAGCCCCAGAACACAGAGCCAAGCCTTCCAAACCCGGTTTGAACCTCATCACTTATACAAAGCCCTCCTTTTTTTCTAATCTCAGGGTATAGGGCTTTTAAATATCCTGAAGCCAGCGGAACCTGCCCTCCGCAGCCGACAATAGGCTCAGCAATAAAAGCGGCGAGACCATTTTCATTCCTGTTCAATTGCTCAATAGCCTCTTTTGCATAAAGGGCCCCAGGGGCATCTTTATCTTCGTATTTTCCCTTGTATTCTTTTGGTATTGCTGTTTTTAGGATATGACTTTTTTGACCCTGCCCTTTTGGATGGTTGAACTTATATTCACTAATATCAATACCTGTCTGTGTGTGTCCGTGATAACCATGTTCTAACACCATGACAGTTTGCTTTCCGCTGTGTTTTTGAGCCATTCTAATGGCCAGGTCGTTGGCTTCGCTGCCCGAGTTCACAAAGAATACTTTATTGAGTTTTTTGGGCAATTTTTGCAATAATAGCGCTGCATATTCTGAAAGTAAATCGTACAGGTATCGAGTGTTGGTATTTAAAGTGGCCATCTGTTGTTGTCCAGCTGCCACGACCTTAGGGTGGGAGTGCCCTACGTGAGGAATGTTGTTGTAGGCATCTAAAAATGTGTTTCCGTAGCCATCATACATATACTGAAATGCAGCACCGGTCATATAAATAGGGCGCTTATAGCTAATCGATAAAATACGACTAAAATAACGCTCTCGGGTTTTTACTTTTTCTGCAAGGACCACTGTTTTTTCCTTACTTAAACCCAACGCTTGCATAAAGTGGTTTTCAACAGAAATCGGATTTAGTATCAGTAGTTTGTGCAACATTTTCCAAGCGTTATTCTCACTAACGGATGCGTACTTGTTTTCTGGTTGTAAAAGCCTTGCTTTAGCTGACTGACAAACGCTTATACAGAGCTTTGTTGCAATAAGGTAATACAATAAACCAATCTCCTTTTTCTTTAGCGGGATGATTTTGTGATATGCTTTTAAAAAAGGAGTTGTCCAATCAAAAAAGGTGTCTTTATCATAACTCAAATAACATAGTGCAGTTGCCACCTCGTTGATTAAAGGGGAGTATACTATGTCTCCAAAATCGATTAAACCAAGCGCCTGATCTCCCTCTGCGAGAACATTCCATTCGTTGAAGTCGCTGTGAATATAGGATTTTCTTAGCTCAGGGACATACGGGCTAACAAGAAGGTCAAATTTTTGGAAAAAGTAAGCGACTATACGTCTTTGTTTTGGATCGGGAATTGCGGAAATATGTTTTCGGTTGAGAGTTAAGTTTTGGAGGTCCCAGTCATAATTTCGCGCACGAATCGCATCGCTGTGAAAGCCATCAAGTTTCTGATTTAAGTCTGCAAGAAACGCACCGAGGTTGGCCATAAGAGATTTATTGGGTTTAATATCCCCTAAGAAACTGCCAGGTAAAAAAGACAGCATCCTGCAGCACTTTTCTTGGTTATTTATATGTATTGTTTTTACATATTCCCCAGATATAAATGGAATAGGAATAGGGGTTTTACACCCCCCTTTTTGTTGTAAGTGAATCAATGCAAGGCACTCTGCATTAATGAGAGAAAAGGTGTTTTTTGTCGAAGGGTAGGTCTTGAAAATGTATTGAGCATCCTTGGCTGTGACGAGGTAGTTTTCATTTTCATACCCATTGAGTCTCTTGATGTTGAGCGGAAGGATTCCAAATGCTTTTAGGATGGCTTCTTTCATGAGCGCAAAACAATTCTTATGGCTTTAATAATTTTTCGTATGCCCTCCTAGGGCTTCCTCGGAAGTAAACTTGTCCGCAATAATGGTATCCGAGCTTTTCGAAAAGAGCAAGCATTGCCGGATTATCAAAGTTGGTATCCGCCTTCACACTATTAATCTTATGTTGCCTTGCAAAGTTTTCGATACATAAAAACATTTTTTTAGCAAGCCCCTTACCTAGGTATTCCTGTGAAATGGCAACGCGATGAAAAACCACAAAATCCTCGTTACTGAGCCACTGGCCCTCAAGCCTTGTATACTCCGGCTCGTCGTTTATAAGAATAGCGGAATAACCAACAATTGCTTCCCCATGTAGAAGCACGAACCCACACCCTTTAGCAAGATCAGCTTCTATAACGGTTGGGTTAGGGTAGCCGTCTTGCCATTGGTTGCTACCATCTTTTTTCCTTCTGGAAATAGCGTTTTTTAAAATCTCCCAAATAAAGGGAAGATCTGTGGCGATTGCTTTCCGGAATTGCAGATTCTCCATTAACGTAATTTCATTTTCTTATGAGTTCCGAAGTTACAAAAACACACTTGAACACCATTCAAAGAATCATCTTTTGTATTTTTAGCAAAATTATTTTTTATGATAAAGTATAACCCTAAAAGCTGGTTTAAGCACATCATTTCTCTAAATCAGAGCGACACCTTGTCTAAGCTTTGGAAGGAGCTAATAGCTATAGGTTTATTAACCTTGGGGATTGCTCACCTTGAGGTGAAATATATTGAAAATACGGAGCCATTTGATAGCTTAATGCAGGTGTATTCTTTGGTCGGCTTTGCCCTTTCGTTACTTCTTGTTTTTAGAACAAATACCGCTTATGACCGTTGGTGGGAGGGTCGAAAGAAATGGGGAGAGCTTGTAAACAATACAAGAAACTTATCGCTCAAAATCAATACGGTTTGCGCCAATAAAGAGGACCGAAAATATTTTAAAAGAATGATTTCAAATTATCCATTTGCCATGAAGGAACATCTTCGCTCTGGCGTTGATTTGAATCAACTTGACCTCACCGAGGAGGAGCGAAATGAAATCTCTTCCTATGACCACAAACCCAATTATATTCTCAAGCGAATTTATGAAAGACTCGAAGGGTTAAAAAAAGCTGGAGCCTTATCTGAAGAAGGATATATTGTCGTAGACACGAACATGAAAACCTTTTCTGATATTATCGGTGCTTGCGAGCGGATTAAAAATACACCTATCCCTTATTCATATAGTATTTTCTTTAAGAAGTTTATTTTTATATATGTTACGACGCTTCCTCTCGCATTCGTCAATTCTTTTGGCTATTACTCATCTTTGGTCTCTATTTTTGTCTTTTATATTCTGGTCAGTATGGAGATTTTAGCAGAGGAAATCGAGGACCCATTCGGCAGGGATGACAACGACCTTCCCACAGATGGTTTGAGCCAAAAAATAAAGGACAACGTGCATGAAATTTTAGCTGATTAAACGAAAGCTATTTATAACCCACATCTTCGGATAAAAGGATTTTACTCTTCGCAAAGTTTCCAGTTCCAAAAGCCACCTCTTTTCCTTCTTGATTATACAAGGTAGCATCAGCTGAAAAGAGATTAGAGGACTTATATCGGACCGTTCCAATAGCGGTAAGGTTTCCTCTAGATACCGGCCTTAGAATGTTTATGTTGAACGATGAGGTGAGCATAAAGTAATCTTTTACAATGGAGCTCACTGCAAAATATGCGGCGTCATCTAGCATTTTAAAGTATACCGTTCCGTGTATGGCGCCTAGCGCATGAAAATAATTTTCAGAAACATCCATCGTGATGGTTGCTTTTTCTGCTCCAATTTCACAAGTCGTGGTATGAAATACTTTTGTGTTCACGTTTGCGCCCAAATACATTTGTTCGAGCTTTTTATAATGTTCTGTGTTCATTTAATATTGGGTTTGACTTATTCTTTCTTTGTAGCGCTCCTGAAGAATACTTACAAAGGACGCCTTGTTGAGCTTTATATATTCTATTGGATTTTCGGTACTCAGGTCAGGATGAAGGTCCCTCAGGTTACCATCGCTCCAGATGGCCATTTCTAAAATAACAGGTGTCAAACCTAAACCTTTTTCAGTTAAATGGTAGTGTTTAGATTTTTTGTTTTCTGGTAAGCTTAACCTTTTGATAATGCCTTTTTCTTCGATTTTTTTGAGCCGATCAGTTAAAATGTTCGTCGCAATTGCTTCTTCAGCCTCAACAAATTCTTTGAATGTTTTTTTTCCGTCGATGAGCATTTGTTTAACAATAACCAAAGTCCACTTGTCTCCTAAAACATCAAGAGCGGAGGTAATTGGACAATCACAGCGAAAAGAATGGGCCATAAGGGATACGTTTTAAAAACGGTAGAAGTATTAGCCACAAGATAGCTATAATTTTAACATTACTTGCAAAACGCAACTGAACAGAGGTGGAATTAATGTACCTGCCAGCACAAATAAGAAAGCCTTATTTTTTTATTAGACAGAATACTCGTTAACTTTAGCTTGAAAGAAATACAATGACCAATTATTGTTTTTTTAATACTGTAAAAGCTTGGGGTGGAGGTGAAAAATGGCATCTTGAGGTGGCCTCATACCTTCATAAAAAAGGAGAAAAAGTACTGCTTGTTGCTTCGCCAGACAGTGTGCTTTCTCGAAAAGCCAAGGAACGAGGCATTGTTGTGCATACGGTCAGGACATCAAATTTAAGTTTTTTAAACCCAATCATTCTCTTTACCCTTGCGCGACTTTTTAAGCAGTTTAAAGTTGAGCGATTAATAATGAACTCTCCCCGGGACCTAAAGTGTGCGGGGCTAGCGGCACACCTCATAAAACTACCGAAAGTGATTTTTAGACGCGGTAGCGATATTGCAATTAAGAACACTAATTTGAACAGGTTTTTGTACCAAAGGGTAGTGCATCTAGTTTTGGTAAATTCTCCTGCAACAGAAAAATCTTTGAACGCCAACAATGCGCTTCTTGTGGATAAAAATAAAATTAAGCTGGTTCCAAACGGAATTGACTCAAGTAAGTTTTTAGGTGCGCCCTTGAGGCCCGTTTACACAAAAAAAGCTGATGAGATTGTCCTATGTACTCTCGGAAGACTCGTACCTCAAAAAAACCACAAGTTCTTAATTGATTTAGCTCAAGAGCTTAAAAAAAGGCGTTTTAATTTTAAGCTGCTTATCGGGGGAAGTGGCCCCTTAGAATCTGAACTAAAGCAAAAAGCTTCGGCTTTGGGCGTTGCCGATAGTATTGTATTTTCAGGTTTTATAGAACGACCAAAAGACCTTTACTGTTCGGGAGACATTTTTGTCTTACCCTCACTTTGGGAGGGTTTTGGATATGTTCTTGCCGAGGCAGGCCTGTGCGCTTTACCTTCAGTGGCATTTGATATATCAAGCAATAGCCAAATAATTCAGGACGGAAAAACAGGAGTTTTAGTGCCCGAACAAAACCACTTGCTTTTTGCTGATGCGGTGATTAAGCTTTCGGAAAATGATAAAATTCGAAATGAAATGGGAGAAGCAGCGAAGCGCTTTGTAAAGAATAATTTTGAAGCTTACCAAATATTCAAGAAAATTGAACATGCAATCATGTAAATAGTAGCAGAAAAACAGAAACAAATACAACAACTATGGGTCTAACAAACAACGATATCTTAAAAAAACTACGGGTGGCATTGAAGATGCGAGATGACGACATTGTGAAGGTGCTATCTTTGGTTGATTTTGAGATAACCAAAAGTGAGCTAGGTGCATTTTTTAGAAGTGTGGATCACCCGAAATATATGGAGTGCCATGACCAAATTCTTCGCAATTTTTTAAACGGATTAATTATTTACAAGCGAGGTCCGCGTGAGGAAAGAAAACCCAATGGCTAGTATTTGTACTTTTTTAAATAAGTATCCAAAACGTCTAAAACTTCTGGAAAGTTTTCTCTTCCAAACCCAATACGGGCATGTTGACCACCATATTCAAAGGCTTCAGAAGGAAGCAACATGATGCCTGTTTCTTCAACCAGGTTCTTCGCAAAATCTTCAGTGGATTCATTTAAGTGAAGCTTTATAAAAGCAGTTGAGCTCGTCAAGGGAGGAGAGAAGTCGAAGATTGAAGGGTATTTGCGTTGGAATTTTGAAAAAAGCAAAATATTTTTTGCGATTTTATCCAAGTTTCGTTTCAAAAAGTAATCCAAATTATTCAATGCAATTGTTGCCAAAACCTCACTAGGCGCGCTGCTACATATCGATAAGTAGTCTTTGAAGTTTTCAATTTTCTGAAGCAACATTTTATCTTTAGATGTCAGCCACCCAATCCTTACTCCTGCTAGACCGAATGTTTTTGAGGTTCCCCAAAGGCTAATGCTTTTCTCATAAAGGTCAGACATCGATGCTAGGCACGGTCCAGGAGTATGGTCTAAAAAGCGGTACATTTCATCGCTAAAGACATATACATCGTTGGTGCGACAAATATCAATTAGTTTTTCGTAATCCTTTTGGCTCGGGCTAAAGCCTGTAGGGTTATGTGGAAAATTAACAATAACAAGCCGTGTATTTTTTGAGACTAAACCTTCCATATCGGATACAGAATAGGTCCAATGGCCATTTGATTCCTGAGGCTCCCAAAGTTTTAACGTACACCCTATATCTTTCGCGATTTGGTATAGTGATTGATACATGGGAGCCATACAAACAACCTCATCTCCTTTAGACAAAAGGACATTCATTAACACAAAGTTTGCCTCTCCTGGAGAGCTTACAAGAATTTCATCCAGGGCAATGTTTTGATAATGTTTTTTAATCGCATTTCTAAGAGGGATGCTTCCCCTCGTTTCTGTATACCCTAGTTTTAGATTATCCCAATCTTTTTTTTCCGACTCAGAGGCAAGACTCAGAACTTCTTTCATACCAAACCCATCGCAGTCTGAGCTCGACAGCATGTATTTTGCGCTAAATTCATATTTAGCGAAGTAGCGCTCTATAGCGAAGTCTTTTAGCTTCATGTTGCTTCTTATTTTCTTTTTATCACTTTTAAGGTCTGGTCTCCAACTTTTAAAATATATACCCCTTCGGGTATAGCACGGAGATTTAAAAGAGTGCTTCCGGGTTGAATTGTCCCGTTCAAAATGTGTTTCCCGAGAATGGAGTAAAGCGCATAATTTTGTACTTTTTGAAATGATGATTCGATGCGCAGTTCGTCCTTAAAAGGGTTCGGAAAAACCTGAACCTCATCTTCAATGCCCCCTATATTTTCTATTGAATTTGTTGCGCAACCGATAAGACCAGATAGATTATATCCTGAAACAAACTTCCAAATTTCTTGGCTCGCATCAATATCCATGTTACCAAAAGCGCCAGGCCAGTCATGACCTCCGTTAACAACCTTTAAGTGCTCTACATAGACGCAGCCAGCGGCATTTGCCCAGGTATATCGTTCAACAGTACTTCCATCAGAGGTATTGGTATTAGCGATTGCCGACACTGTTGGATTGGCATCACAGTTGTTCGCCGAAACCCAATATTGGTGGGTTTCATCCGCCGACATGTAATACTGAACACCACCGAAAGTTATTCCATTGTAATCTGAAATAAAATCTGCGGTGCCAAGAATCGTAAGCACTCCAGTGGGATGTTGAGGAGCACAGTTGTTGTAAGTTTCTCCTTGCATCGTTCTTGCTACGGCCCCGGCAGCAGCAATTCGATTGTTTAAGCTGCACGCTAACTCGTAGGTAAATTCTCCACCTAAAGAATACCCGCAGACATATACTCGGTTGTTATCAATCATATATTCTGCGCTGATAGCATCGATCAGTGCCTCAACAAAAGGAACATCATCAAAAGTTGTGGGCTCTTTGTGCATCCAGCTTGTTGAACCTCCGTTTCCTGGATCTGGAACTGCTTGAGGGTAAACTAAAATAAAATTAGCGGTATCGGCAATAGGCCTCATGTCTACGCTTGACAGATGCTCAGCAATATTGCCTCCGCCCCCATGAAAATTAAAGAGTAACGGAACCTCTTGGCTACCATCATAGCTTGCGGGAATATATAAGGCGTACTCTCTGTTATTTCCGTCATGCATTAAAGTTTGGTTTAAGAGCGTTTGTGCGTTGATTGCTGGAGCGCCAATAAAGAAGAGTACTAAAATGAGAAGTGATTTTTTCATGGTTTTATAAGTGTTTCAAAAGTTTAAATTACGTGTTTTTCATTTATGCCTTGTGTCTTTTTAAATTATAGTAAAAATTTAAAAGCTATACATGAGACGTAAGTATACGCCGCTACCCATGCTTTTAAAGGTGTTGTTCAGCGATCCAAAAGCGGCTTGTGCGGTAAACATTAATTCCCAATCATCTTCTATTCCATAAACCACCGATGGCATGCAAAGTAGCATATTGATGCCCTGCATATAAAATAGGGATAAAGATGCGTTTAGCTTCGGGTTAAAAGCTCCGCTGATTTGACCGAAATAGGTCAGCTTTGAGGGCATTAAAGATTTAGCAGTTATATCTCCTATAAATGTCTGAAACAAAGAAGAAGCATTGAGAGGTTCACTTACCCCACCTGAGTTTAAAAGCAGAGACCCGTTTAAGTATAACCCATTTTTAAAAGAATAATCAATACTGGTTGACAAGCTTAATGCTCCTGAGCTATCTTTGAAATTGCTTTTAGGGTGGAAATATGATAGCTCTGTTTTGAAGCCAGCATTTTTGATGTTTCCTGCCCATGCAGCACCAATAGTTACGTCTTTGAAGTAGTTGGCTAATATGAACTGAACGTCATACTGCCACTTATTGAATTTCCACATTGCTGCAATTACGGAGCTGTCCAACGTGCTACCTAGTTGTGCTGCAAATTCAACATTTGAAAGTCCCCCCGTAAAGTATTGAAAACGAATAGCATCTGCTCCAGGGCGTTCTTGATAATCGAAGTCGATTAAGCTGTAGGCATTGAACAGGTCATGCGGATTCCAGGCTAAGTTTATGCCCCAGTTGATTCTTTGTCTACCCAACCGAAGTTCCCATTTCTCAGCGCTATATTTTAGGTATGCCCTGTCGAGAATAGAATGGGTTATGACAGCTTGTTTTTTTATTGGCACAATGGACAAATCAATTAGGCCGGAGTCTTCATCCAATAGGCTAACCAAATTCGTGTTTAACGAAGTGGCTTGGCCATAAAATATACGGTTTCTCATTTCAACAACGCTCGTCAGTTTATTTGTGATGTTCACCTTTAGTC
>CAJXCU010000071.1 GCA_913051935.1 uncultured Flavobacteriales bacterium | reverse complement strand
ATAGAATTGCGTTAAGCCAGCTTAAAGGAAATCTTTCTTCAGACCTAAAAGTATTGCGTGAGTCCTTGATTGCCTTTGCCTCATTGATTGAATTGGAGCTCGATTTTTCAGAGGAAGATGTGGAATTTGCGGACCGCACTCAATTAAAGGAATTGGTGGCTAAAGTCCTCACTACAGTGGAACAACTTTCAGCTTCTTTCGCCCTTGGTAATGCCCTTAAAAATGGGGTTCCTGTGGCCATTGTTGGCGCACCAAATACCGGCAAGAGCACCTTGCTTAATCAACTTTTAGGTGAGGACCGAGCGATTGTTAGTGACGAGGCAGGAACGACCCGCGATGTCATTGAGGAGACTTTGAATATTGACGGTATTTTGTTTCGATTGATTGACACTGCAGGGATTCGAGAAACCACTCAGAACATTGAGTCGATGGGTATTGAGCGCTCCCAACAAAAAATAAAAGAAGCATCTATTGTGCTTTGTTTGGCAGATGCTACAGACAAAGCCAATCTTTCTGAAACAAAATATTGGAGCGAGGAATTAAGAGAGAAGTATCCCGATAAAAAAGTACTTTTTATTGTAAATAAGTCTGATTTGCATAGCCCTAATATGGATAATGGAATTACCATAAGCGCGAAAGATGGGGTTGGGATTGATTTACTCAATAAAGAAATGGTTAGCGCTGTAGTTGGGGACCTTGATCTAGAGAACGACACGATTATTGCTAACGCCAGACACCATGAGGCATTACTTAAAACTTCAGAGGCGCTTAAAAAGGCAGCTAATGGTTTAGAAGATGGAACTACGGGTGATTTTATTGCCATGGACATTCGCCAAGCTATGTTTCATTTAGGTAGTATCACAGGCGATATATCGACAGATGACTTGCTAGGTAGTATCTTCAGTAAGTTTTGTATCGGGAAGTAAATCTGCGTATGCGAATCTGCCCTTCAAGAATAAATATGAAATATCTATTATGTCTTTTTGAAAGACAATCAATTTAACGCTGTAGACTGCTAATGTCTATTTTGTTTGATTTTAAAATTTCATTTTGGGTCGCGAGTTCATGGGGGCTTTCTTCAAAATCCGTAAGAATATTTTTGTCAGCACCGGCATTAATAAGCATTTCTATAATCTCTCCATTTGTTGCTTTCATGGCCGCCAAATGAAGTGGAGTTAGTCCCAAGTTGTTTTTATGGTTTGGGTCCAAATTCAATTCTATGGCCTTCTGGATGAGTAATGGGCTGTTTTTTTCAATGGCATAATGGTATAGTGAATTGCCATCTGCATAAATAGGTTTGACAGATATTTCATTTGCAATTAATTCATTCAGGATGTACTCAAAATTTTCTTTTCGTCTTTCTGAAAAGTTTTGAAAAATAAGACTTATCAAATCGTTTTCATTTTTATCATGAATAGTCAATTCTGCTCCCTGCTCAACCAACAGATCGAAGGCATCTTTTCTAGCATAAATTACAGCATTCGTCAATGCGGAATACCCTTTATGGTTTATTTGATTTGGGTTTTTTACAAGCGGTAGTAGTTTTTGGACATTTTCCAATTTACCAAAGACGGCATTCATGAATGCCGTATTACCGTCTTCGTCAACCTGATTAATATTTACGCCTTTCTCTATGAAAAAATCAATCACTTCGGCATTTCCTCTTTTGACGGCATGGTGTAATGGTGTTTGTCCTTTCCAATTGACAATATCAGCATCTAAGCCAAGGCTATCTAGGAACATAAAGGTCTCTAATAACACTTCAGACCTTCTTCTCCCATATGTCGCATAAAACATTGCGTTCTCCCCTTTTTTATTTAGTGAACCAAATTGAAGATTACGCCTGATTGCCAAATTCATGTTTGCTTGGTTACCGGCTTTTGCGGCATAGTGAAAAAAGCCATTACCGTTTTCATCCTCGTAGTTCCAATCTAATCCCTTTTTTATTAAATATTTAAATATGTCCTCTTCGTCGGCATCTGATCCTGCTAAGGCCAATAGTATATTCATCTGACTGGAGCTGCTTGAATTCGGATCAACACCCTGTGAAAACATTAAGTCATACAATACTGTATCTTGTTGGCCACCAAAACCACTCATGAGTAAAATATTTGTGCCTCTAGCGGTTTTGAATTGCACATCAGATCCTAATTCGATGAGGTGTTTAACCATTGGTATATTCCCTTTATATGCCGCCCAGAGTAGATAGGTCAAATCGCCATGTGTTGGTTTTGTTACAGGGTTTCCCTCAATGGATAACAAGAATTTCAAAGTTTCAAAAGGTGCATCATCAATGATTCCATACGAGACTGCATCGAATCCGAAGAGGTCTTGCTCGGTGGGGTCGTGACCTTGTGAAATTTTTTGCTTTACTGAATCAACAGATGGGTTATTCTGCCAAAAGGTTCTATCTAAAAAAATATTTTCATTTTCATCTTGGGCCAGTGTGAGCATCGGAGATGAAACAATTAAAAGCATCAGTAAAATCTTTTTCATATGCTATTGTATTCGTGAGAAGTTTTTACAAGTCCTATTTTATTGAAAAATTTGACTTCCATATTTACATTGACAACCATAATTTTGCTGCGAAGTTCTTTTTATTTGTTAATCGTAAGGCCAAAATATTAAAGTACTTATTTAAATTGTAACAAGAATTGGTCTTCAAAGTAATAACAATTTCACTACTAAATCAATCCCTCTTTTTAGGTAAAGCTTATGTTGATTGTATTTTTGAGTGAACGGATATTGTATTAAATCAGCTATTCATTAATTTGAGATAATCGGTGCGCTTATTTTTGAATTGAAGACCGAATAATTTCAGTCAACGCTGCAATGTGTGCTTTTTTAACAAAGGGACGATAAACCATCATACGTATTTGTCTGAAAGGCTCTGGTGCCTCGAACGCGCGCGTTTTATTTTGCCTTTTTGCGCTCATAATTTGCACATACAATTCAGGTAAAAGCGTATATCCACCAAAATCATCAACCAACCCAACCAATGTAGCAAAAGAGCTACATTGCATCTCAAGCCCATCAAATTGATTTGATTGATTTTCAAGTCCGCAAATGGATACGACTTGATCTTTAAAACAATGCCCATCTTCAAGAAGCCACACCGTACTTTCTTTTATCTCTTTCGTTGTAATTAATTGTTTGTACTTATCATCGATTCCATATACTTTTAATGCCTCAGTGTACAAGGGATATTCTGTAAAATCTTTATTGATAGGATTGGTTGCTAAAATTGCTGCATCAATACGCTCGGACTCTAAATCTGAAATAAGCTGGTCTGTTGTTGCCTCTTTTATTTTTAGCTCAACGTCAGGATATTTTTTCACAAAAGGTTTGATGATTTTTGGGAGTAGTAAGGGGGCCACTGTTGGAATTACACCGATGTGAAGCACTCCTGACAATTGTCCTTCAAGTGTCGATTTCAAATGAATTAACTCCTTCGACCTTTTTAGGATTTCACGAGATTTGAGCAGAACCTCTTTACCGTTTTGGGTTGGAACTACAGGGTTACGACTTCGGTCGAAAATCAGGATATTCAGCTCATCCTCGAGGCGCTTGATCATTTCACTCAACGTGGCTTGACTAATAAAACAACGCTCAGCGGCTTTTCTAAAATGTCCTTCCTCTTCAAGGGCAATGATATATTCTAGCTGCCGAAAATTCATATTCGATTTTATCTATCAAAACTATATATTTTTTCGATAAAAGCGAATGACATTAATGTCTAATTTTGCATTGATTTTATAAAAACCGTCTCGAAATATGTTACAACTTAAAATAGCCAATTGCCAATTTTAGTTGTGTTATAAATATTATAGAGGTTTAAAAAGAATAATATGTTCAATGAATTAAAAGAGGATATCCTCGAAGAATCAATCAAAAATCACTCAAAGGTACTTGTTCAGTATTCATCAAATTGGTGTGGTAACTGTCGTATTATGAAACCCAAATTCAAGAAACTTTCTCGTGAGTATGCGGATATTGAATTTATAATCGTTGATGCTGAAAAAAGTCCCAAATCTCGAAAGCTAGCGAATGTGAATCACCTCCCAACATTTGCATCATTTGAAAATGGCGTCTTAAAGAATCAAGTACAAACCAATAAGTCTGAAGTACTTAAATCTTTTGTAGATGAGGCTTCCAATCATTAAGCAGCTGGTTAGATTCATCAACGAAAAGGACGAAGATTTTATTCATGAAACGATTGAGACCTTAGAGGAACTATCCTTAAATGAATCACTCAAAGATGAAGAGTTAGATGTGCTTGGTGAGCTCATCAGTAATTTACATGGTGCGATTGCTGTCAGCGAGTCTATAGGTAACGGTGTTTCCGAAAGAGAGGCTTTAAATGGTTTCATGAAGAGAGTAATGGGGTCAATAGATAAAAATTAAAATAAATCAATTAAAATGAAGGGTATAAAACACAAGACACATATTTCCAATGTGCTTGTCATTGGCAGTGGTGGAGCAGGATTAAGAGCGGCAATTGAGGCCAAATTAGCTGGTGTTGAAGTAACGGTAATAGGTAAAAGAAAAAAAGAGGATGTTCATACTGTTCTTGCTGCAGGGGGTATTAATGCCTCTTTTGGTAATGTCGACCCTGAGGATTCTTGGAAACAGCATTTCGCTGATACAATGATTGAAGGGTATCATCTTTCTGAACCAAGAATGGTTGAGCTGATGTCCAAAGAGGCACCTGAGCTTGTTGAAGAAATAGATCAATGGGGTGCCAATTTTGCCAAACTAGATGATGGGAAGCTCGATCAAAGATACTTTGGTGCACATACCTATAGAAGAACTTGTTACTCGGGAGATTATACGGGAAGATCCATACTCAATGCATTAATTAAAAAGGCAGAGGAGCTTGAAATTCCTATATATGACAGTCAGTATGTGACAGAATTGCTCGTGCACGAAAACATTTGTTTTGGAGCCATGTCATTCAATATTGATAATGGTGAGAGAACTGTTTTTATTGCTGACTCAACTGTTCTCGCTGCAGGAGGTCATACTAGAATTTGGCGTAAAAGCTCCTCTCGCAGAAATGAAAATTCTGGAGACGCTTTTTATTTAGGTCTAAAGGCGGGGTGTAAGCTCAAGGATATGGAATTGGTTCAATTTCATCCAACAGGTATGGTTGTTCCTGAAGAAATTGCAGGAACGCTCGTGACTGAGGCAGTCCGTGGCGAGGGAGGACACCTGATCAATGGAGATGGAGAGAGATTCATGGGGAAATATGATAAAGAGCGGCTAGAGCTATCCACGCGTGACAGAGTTGCTATGGCGAATTATATCGAAATTTCTGAAGGTCGAGCAACAAAAAATGGAGGTATATATTTGGATATCAGTCATAAGTCCAAAGAATTTATCTTAGAAAAATTGCCCCGGATGTATCGACAATTTCTTGATACTTTAATGCTTGACATTTCTAAAGAACCAATGGAAGTTGCGCCGACAGCGCATTATTCAATGGGGGGTATTGTTGTTGACCCTGAGACACATAGTACAGGGGTTGTAGGTTTATTTGCAGCAGGGGAGTGCACGGCGGGCTTACATGGAGCAAATCGTCTTGGAGGAAATTCTCTTGCCGAGATACTCATTTTCGGTAAAAGAGCAGGCCATCATGCTTGTCAAAGATCACTATCATTGGATTACCAATATCGATCTCGTGTTGCGGTGCGTGCTGCCCATGAGAAAATTGACTCTTTTTTGAAACATGGAGATCATGTTGCTCGACCCTTGCAACGGGAGCTTCGAAATATTATGTGGGAGTATTGTGGAGTGGTAAGAAACGAGCAAAAATTAGATATGGGACTAAAAAAAATAGCCGGCCTCAAAGACTCAATCAAATCTCTAGATGTTAGACCTGATAGTGAGGGATATGAAGATTTAATGCTTGCCTTCGATCTCGAAGGTGCGATCATGTCAGCAGAAGCCACAATGTTAGGGGCAAAGGCCAGAAAGGAAAGTAGAGGTTCACATCAAAGGTCAGATTATCAAAATACAGACCCAAAATTCTCTTTGAATTATGTGATTGATTTGAGTGAAGAGGGACAATTAAAAATTGATGGTCAAAAGTTACAACCCATGAGTGATGAATTGCGTTCTCTCATTGACTCTACTGATGAGATCAATGACTTTGAAGGAATGTTACTTGAATAATCTGATTTGACAGCTCATGGGATTAAGTAATAGTCATTAAATGGCAGTCGAAATCAGATGGCTTTCATAGTTTTCAATTGTGCAAATATTTTCAGGTTTGTGCAGAATAGAAGAATATTACAGTTTTATTAGGACTAAATCTCCTTTTCCTTCCAATTAAATCAGGAGTCTGAACAGTCTGCTTTGAGGAATTTATTTCCAACGTCTATTTTAGCGACAGTGCTTAAGTCCAATCTATGTAATGTATCATAAGCCATTTCTTTGATTTCGAACTGTGACTTTTCTTCATTGTAAACATTACACTGATTGATTGGATTGGCATAGACATGAAGGGTCATTGCCTGTGATTTGGAATTATTTTCTAAGGTATGGTAACCCATCTTATCATTCATGTAGGAGATCTTTCCAGCTCTGAGCTCTGCCTCGTCAATTAGAGTAAAACCACTATCGTTTTTCTCAAAGCGCTTTTCTAAAATTGAACCTGAAATCTGTAAGACCCAGCAATGCTGTCCATTATGATCGTGTATTGGTGTTTTGGCATCCTCATCCCAACAAATTAGAATCATTTCAAATGAATCCCTCCTTGCAAAGCAGTTTCGAGAATATTTACCATCAATCCAACTCGCATATTTTTCAAAATCAGATACCGATATATTTGTTCTTTTAAGAACGCTTGCCTGATCGGAGGGTTCTGCATCGTCAAAACATTCAATAAGATTTTCGATGGATGTGATTGGCAGCATATTATTTTTTTCTTGCAGACAGTAAATAATATTAACTTTACTCAACCACAAATTTGTGTTCTTCTAAATGTAGCGATTATATACTGAATAATGGCTTCATCACACAAAAAGGTAATTTTTTTGTTATAAATAAACAGGTTAAAAAACACCTCGTTCCAATGTTAAATACCATAGAGAAATTTGAGAAATTAGTAAGGGAATTACTTTCAGATGAGGCAATTAGACCTGTTTCTGAACACGTTGCTTCTCAAGAATTATATAACACTTTAGATCTTTCTTTAAATGAAAATGGAATTCCTGACGAGGAGTTCGAGTTTGCGTTAAGAGATTTAGTTCTAAAAACACCCCGAACCGCAACAAATGCATTTTTCAACCAACTTTTTGGAGGGAGAAACGATAAGGCGGTCTTGGGGGATCTTCTGGCAGTTGTATTGAACAATAGTATGTATACTTACAAAGCTGCAGGACCACAGGTTGGAGTCGAAAAGATTTTATTGCGAGAGACCTGTAATATTATTGGCTGGAATACCGACGCTGACGGGACCTTCGCGCCTGGAGGCTCGATGACCAACTATATGGCTATGGTGATGGCAAGAGATGCTTTTGATAAAACCATCAAATATGACGGAGTAAAGCACAAAATGACGGTATATACCTCCAAAGAATCTCATTACAGTATACCTAAAAATGCTGCTTTTTCAGGGGTCGGAAGAAACAATGTTCGCTATGTACCCTGTGATAAGCTTGGAAAAATGAATGTTTCTGAGCTATCAAAAATGATAACTGAAGACAAACAAAATGGTTTTTCGCCAATTATGGTCAACCTAACTGCAGGAACAACAGTTATGGGTGCCTTTGATGAGATACCTGAGGTTCGGGAAATATGCGACGCATTCGGAATGTGGGTGCATTTGGATGGAGCCTATTGTGGTTCAGTGCTATTTAGCAATGCATATAAGCATCTGATCAAAGGGGTGGAATTGGTTGACTCATTCAGCTATAATGCGCACAAAATGCTTGGGACTCCTTTGTCATGTTCAATTATTGTAGCCAAAAACAAACAGCATTTACACGATTCATTTTCAAACGATGCGAGCTATCTTTATCAAACGGACCATGATGAGTTTAACCTCGGTAAAACGTCGCTACAATGTGGTAGAAGGAATGATGCCTTGAAGTTTTGGACCCTATGGAAAAGTGTCGGAACCAAAGGTTTGGAGCGTATTGTGGACCATCAATTTGATTTGGCAGACATTGCACGGGATTATATTAAGAGTAATAGTGACTATACCCTTTATAGCTATGATGAATCAATTTCAGTATGTTTCAATTACAAGGGCATACCTGCAAGAAAAATATGTACCGCGCTTTATGAAAATTCAGAATTATTGGTGGGGTACGGTTCCTTTCGAGAGGACGAATTCATCCGTTTGGTGACCATCAATGCACAAAATAAAAAAGAGGATATTTTGAATTTCTTCAAAACTTTAGAATCTTTTGTTGAGGAACACAGTGTCATTTTCACACCTGTTCTTCAATAGAAAGAAACCCATATGGAGCTCACGAAATTTGTTGTTTTAGCCGTTTATGTCGGTATATTATTCTTAATCGGAGTAATAGCATCTAGGCGTGTAAAAAGCATGAGTGACTTCTATGTTGGAGGAAAGGGCATTGGCTTTTGGGCAGTTGCTTTTTCTGCGCGCGCAACAGGGGAATCGGGATGGTTACTTATCGGACTTACCGGAATGGGCGCTTTGTCAGGATTATCGGCCTATTGGGTAGTTGTAGGTGAGGTTCTTGGTGTTGCCGTTTCATGGTGGTTTATGGCCAAGCGCTTTAAAAGAAAGAGTGATGAATATGGTTCGATGACGGTACCTGACTATTTAGAAAGTCACTTTAAAAGCACCAAAAAAACCTTGCGTATTGTAGCTGCAACAATTCTTTCTGTATTCGTTGTGATTTATGTAAGCTCTCAAATTGATGTGACTGGTAAGGCCTTTGAATCAATGATGGGTATGAATTATTATTGGGGTGCAATTTTAGGTTTTGCAATCGTCCTCTCCTACATTTTTATCGGTGGCTTTGTAGCGGCAGTGTGGTCTGATTTATTTCAAGGAGTACTCATGTTTCTTGGTTTGGTTTTACTCCCTGTTGTGGTTTGGTTTTCGATGGATGGGGCTTCGGGTATTGTAACAAGTCTGCAAAATATTGACCCGGCCTTGACTAATCTGTGGGGAACAAGTGATGACGCTTGGATGAATATTGCCACTATGTTAGGTTTTGCGATGATTGGTTTGGGCTTTCTTGGTTCTCCTCAGGTGTATGTTCGTTTTATGTCGATCAAGGAAGAATCCGAAATAGACAAAGGAAAATGGGTAGCGGTTATTTTCACCCTTCTCACCGATGCTGCAGCTGTTACGATAGGAATTCTTGGAAGAATTATATTTACCGAATACGGACAGGACCCTGAGCTTGTGATGGGAAATGGCGCAGAAAATGTGCTCAGTATGCTGACGGAAAGTTTTTTACCTACTTTTCTTGTCGCTATTTATGTAGCTATAGTTCTCTCAGCTATTATGTCAACAATTGACTCTCTGTTGGTTTTGGCTTCAAGTGCCATTACAAGAGATTTTTATCAGAAAATTTTTAGACCAGATCTAAAGGACCAAGATCTCGTGAAATTATCACGATGGGTGACCTTAATTATGGCATTGATTGCCTTGGGAATTTCAATGGCGATTGCAGTGAATTATCCCAACCACACTGTCTTTTGGCTCGTTATTTTTGGTTGGTCGGGTATCGCAGCATCCTTTTGTCCGGTCATTATTTTATCATTATTTTGGAAAGGACTTTCGGAAACTGGTGCAATTGCAGCAATGATTACTGGTTTTCTTTGTGTGCCCTTTTTTAAGTTTGTGGTACAAGGGATGGAAGGCATAGGGAGCTACTTTGTTCAGCTTGATGTTCTCGCGCCATCATTCGCAATATCCATGCTCATTGCATTCATCGTTTCTAAAATTTATCCAAACGAGCTGAATAGATAGATTATTTATGCGTCAAAAAGAATTTTTCTCAACATCCGCAGGCATCACAGCTGCAATTTGTACAACTACATGAATTGCAATTTCCTGCTTTACAAGAGTTACATTCACAAGCACATTTTGAATCTTTCATAATCTTTGATTTACATAAATTTAAAAAACAGATTCCAAGAAAACAAAAGAAAGACAAAAAATAACTATCATTGAATTGTTAAAAACTTAAAGTAAATGTACCCATACCTTCGACTCACAAGGGTCCTAATAAGGAAGAAATTCCAACGGAAATTAGATTTCTACAGTCGAGAATGTGATACCATCCCCTTGATGGTTTTACCTCAGGATATTGATCCTTTTTTAGAGCTAAATAATGGACGCTACGTGACCTTACTAGACTTGGGTCGTTATGGTTATGGGACACGGGTAGGGATTAATGGATTTTTAAAAAACAACCAATGGTCGCTCACCATTACTGGTACCTATAATGAATACCGCCATCGTTTGCGATTGTTTCAGCGGTTTGAATTGAAGACCAATATTATTGGGTATGACACCAATTGGTTTTATTTCTTCCAAAAAATTGAGCGCAATGGGAAAACGCATATGGCTTCTGTAGTCAAGTACGCCTTTACCTCAAAAAATGGGATTGTAAAACCCGAAGAGGTTGTAAAAGCTATGGGTGAACCCTACGACCCGAATCAACTGCCCAAATGGGTAACTGAGATTGGTCAGCATCAGGTATTTAAAAAGTAACGATATGCGCTTAAAGGGTTAG
>CAJXCU010000070.1 GCA_913051935.1 uncultured Flavobacteriales bacterium | reverse complement strand
CGTTAGAATTGAGTGTTATAGAGTGTCTTCCTTTTCCACAAGCTAAATCAAGCAATGAGGCACCGGATGGCAAATTGAGCTTTAAAAGTAAAGCCTCAATAAATCCTTTCGCCTCCTCTTCCCCTCTGTTTTGGTAAAGAATATGGTAGTAGGGCGTATCGAACCATTCCGCAAACCACTCTTTTTTTGGCATAGCGCAAAATTACAATTTTTAGCAAGTATAATAGGAACAGAGAGTGGTCAAAAAACTATAAATTTATACAATGAAAGTAGTAGGAATTACAGGCGGAATCGGAAGTGGGAAAAGCTTCGTTTGTACAATTCTTGAAAAAATGGGTTATTCAGTTTATTATTCTGATGACCGAGCAAAATTCTTAATGGATTCGAACCCCACGATTCGAAAGGAATTAAATTTAATGATAGGCGATAAGGTATATGGCGAGGATGGATTAAATCGTGAGCTCGTTTCCAATAAAATTTTTAATGACCCTCAACTCCGACAAAAAATAAATAACCTTATTCACCCTATTGTTCGTGAAGATTTTGACCAATGGAAACGATCCTTTAAAGATGAGAAATTCATTTTTAATGAAGCCGCTATCCTATTTGAAACGGGAGCTTATTTAAATTATGATGCTGTCATTTTGGTCCATGCTCCCTTGGAGTTAAAACTGAAAAGAATCAAAAAAAGAGACGGATCCTCCGAGGAAGAGGTTTTAAAAAAAATGAAATCACAGTGGTCAGATGAGCATAAAATGAAGCTCACTCCGTACCATATTTTGAATGATGGAAAAAATCCGCTAAATGATACGATTGCAATCCTGTTAAAGGAAATAAATTAGTATACCAATTTGATTGTAATGGCTTTGTCCGCATTTAACATAAAGGAGCAAGACTTAAAGCTCGGAGCTGAAAACCTAGGTCTAATGTCGTTGGAAAATGCATACGCCTCTTTGGGAATACCAAAAAAATGAGTGTCGCATTTATTATTTGCATTTTCATCGTGATATATCGCCAGGGCATATCTACCAATAGGTAAATTTTTAAATGTATAAAGCTTTTTATTTCCGTTGGTTTTCACTCGAACCATTCTATACGTTTTACCCACCTCTGGAAACTCAGATGCATCATTATATAACCCCAATTGAACAAGCCCACTATTGTGCTCAATATTATTAATTTGCACAGTTAAATCTGCGCGTGATTGTGCCAAATACAGCATTGGAAAAAGTGAAGCCAAAAAAAACACCAAACCCTTCATTTCTTGAAGGTTGTTTTGAATATTCTATCCATCCAATTGAATGTTGAGGCGTAATTACCTGCGAGTTTTGAGTGGTGATCGTCGTGGTGTTTTGTTTTACTAAGAAAAGGGACATTGCTAAAAAATGGTAGCTGTAGGTCAGAATGAATATGAATTTCATGGAGATTCCTAAGTAAACCAAATGTCCATAGTGCATAGACATTAATAGGCATTACAATGAGAATGAGCGCAAAACCTATTCCTACGCCAATCATTCCTAACATC
The DNA here is from genome assembly GCA_913051935.1 of uncultured Flavobacteriales bacterium. Lineage (GTDB taxonomy): Bacteria > Bacteroidota > Bacteroidia > Flavobacteriales_D > Crocinitomicaceae > UBA952. Next base: position 9,243 of record CAJXCU010000070.1, on the reverse strand, counting down.
CATTCAAGGGGATGAGCGTAAAGATACTCCAGGGGAAAGGGTGTGGTCGCCCGATGGTGAATAGAGTGTATGTGTCGAAGCATGAACTTATTTTCATGCAGCCATCGATGAAAAAAATAAAACCAGGCATCATCAACAACAAAAGCGAAAAGTACTTGCAATCCAATGATCCACAATGAAGGAAGGGAGGTGTCAATGCTATCATAAATAAGGTAAGAACCAGCACCTGAAACAAAAAGCAGAATGATAAAATTAAACAAAAAGAGCGGCATTCGTTTGCGAAAAATAGCGTCTTGGTAGCTCTTTGATTGGATCCTAAAAGCTTTAAATATATTCGTTTTCAAAACGAGCATGCTATAAATTAGCCCAAATAAGTTGGAGCCGAGAAGAACCAAAACCGTGCCCAATGCTACCCACTCTCTTGTCATCTTAAAGCGAATAAATTAAACATAACAGAATCCTCTAGACCAATCTCTCTCTCATGGTGAAGCCTTGAAAAACCCTTTTCACCCAAAAGATTTTGAATTTTATTGAGGCGGCCATCTAAATCATGAACCTCAATTACCAAAGATTTAATTAATGGCCAGTGCCTCTCTGATATGCCTTTAAGAACAGACCACTCTGCCCCTTCACAATCAATTTTCAACAAATCAATTTTTTCAATTCGTTCTTTTTCGATAACCGAAGACAAAGTATTTAAATCACATTCGACTTTTCTCTTTCCACGCACCAATACAAAAGCAATTAATCCCGAAAGAAAAGAGGGTATTAACCTCATCCACTTCATACCTTTAGGCGGGTTTTTCATCGTACCTTTCACCGCTTTTGAAAATGCCTTTGGATCCTTCTCCCATTCCTCGGGATGTAGTGTAGACAAAGCAGGAGTGTTTGGGAAATAAGTAAACGTAGCCGTAGCGGGAGCGTCAGAAACACCCATTCGAAAAGTATGCATCATACCACCGCCGTACTCCGAGGCATTTTTACTTAGCACAGCATAGATATCGGGAATTGGCTCAAAACAGTAGGCGTGCACATTTTTTGCCTTTTGAATGGCTCTAATACCGAAAACACCGACATTAGCACCAACATCAAAGACAACGTCTCCATCATTTATTTTTATTCCATTCTGAAGGTATCCGTCGACGTGGTGGTCCAGCATCTTGGCCTCAGGTTTTCTAAGGCAGAAAACCTTTGTGCCATCATTCAATATAGCTTGAGTCATAATTAGACTCCAAAATACTGATTTTTAACCAAAAATAATAGGTGAACTAGACGTTTCTATTTTTCGAGAAATGGATATCTGTAATCAGTGGCGGGAACAAAAGTTTCTTTTATCGTTCTTGGCGACACCCATCTTAAAAGATTTAAAATAGATCCTGCCTTATCATTTGTACCAGAACCACGAGCACCACCGAAAGGTTGCTGACCTACCACTGCGCCGGTTGGCTTATCGTTGATATAAAAATTCCCAGCCGCATTTTCCAATGCCTTTGTAGCGTATTCAGCTGCATAACGGTCAACAGACAAGATGGCCCCAGTTAAGGCATACTCGGACGTGTCATCAACAAGACTTAGTGTCTCTTCCCACTTATTTTCGTCATACACATAGATGGTCATCACAGGGCCGAAAATCTCTTCCACCATTGTTTTAAACTTCGGATCAGAAGTCACAATAATCGTGGGTTCGATGAAGTATCCTTTTGATTTGTCATAGTTACCCCCAACAATTATTTCAGCATCGGCTGCATTTTTTGCATAATCAATATATGAGGCTATGCTGTCAAACGCTTTTTCTGAAATTACAGCATTGATGAAATTTGATGGATCTTCAGGAGAACCCATTTTAAAAGTTTTAGCATCTGAGACAATTTGAGTCTTCACGTCATCCCAAATATTGTTTGGGATGTAAGCTCTTGATGCTGCAGAACATTTTTGGCCTTGAAATTCAAAAGCACCGCGTGAAATTGCAGTTGCCACCTCAGCAGCCACTGCAGATTTATGGGCAACAATAAAGTCTTTTCCTCCCGTTTCACCTACAATTCTTGGATAAGAACGATATTTTTCAATGTTATTCCCAATACCTTTCCAAAGCGTTCTAAATACATCTGTACTTCCTGTGAAGTGTAAGCCTGCAAAATTCTTATCTTGAAACACAACATTGGAAATCTCTCGTCCGCTAACTGTTACCATGTTGATAACCCCTTTAGGTAAACCGGCAGCTTCAAAAAGTTCCATAATTACTTGCGCAGAATAAATTTGAGTTTCAGCAGGTTTCCAGATTATAACGTTACCCATCATGGCAGGAGCTGCACATAAATTTGCACAGATCGATGTGAAATTAAACGGCGTAAGTGCAAAAATAAATCCTTCTAAAGGTCTGTGCTCAAGACGATTCCACATCCCGGGTTGAGACTCAGGCTGCTCTTTATACAATTGGCTCATGTACTGCACGTTGAATCTGAAAAAATCTATCAATTCACATGCCGCATCAATTTCGGCCTGCATCACATTTTTACTTTGGGCAAGCATTGTCGCTGCATTTAATTTTGCACGAAATGGTCCTGCCAATAAATCAGCTGCTTTTAAAAATATTGAGGCCCTATGCTCCCAACTCATGTTGGCCCATTTTTTTCTTGCCTGCATCGCGGCATCTATCGCCTGTCTTACCTCTTTTTCAGTTCCATAATTTGAAGTTCCAATAGCATGAGCGTGATTATGTGGAGGGCTTAACTTTTTCTTATTATCAGTATATACTTGTTTATCACCAATATACATTGGTACATCAACGTGACTGTTGTACATTCTAGAATATTCTTTAAGCAGTATTTCGAGTTCGGTACTACCTGGAGCGTAGGACTTTACAGGTTCATTGATCGCAACGGGCACTGAATAAAAGGCATTTGACATAATATAATTTTTGTTGCAAACTTAATAATAGTTGACTATCATTACAACTAAAGTCTGCATTACTATGAATAGAATTACCCTTGTGCTTATTCTATTACATCTAAGTCACTTATGCCATAGCCAATCCGCGTTTAATTTTGCGCAGTTTGCTGAAGAAAATAATCCCAAAAACAAAGCCACCATTGCATTGGAATTACTAAAATATTACAACAGATACCATCTAGATTCACTAAATATTTTAGGCATAGACTTAAAAAAGAGTAATCACTTGATAAACGATAACTATGTCAAAGCCACCTATCAAAGGGTCTTCGGTATGTTTGATGTGCGTAAGGGCTTTATGAAAGAGGGGCTAAAATTACTAAAGTCCTCAAGGTCAATATTTTTAAACTTAGGTGACGATGAATTGATTTGTGAAGCCTTTAACGAAACCGGTATCTGTTATCTATTAATGAATGATTTTGAACGTGCTAAAAACGACTTTAAAGCTTCTATTAAATTTGGTGAATCATGCGAAACAAATTCTTTTTCTTATTTGGCAACAATTAATTTGGCACAATGCTACTACGAAAATGGCAATATTGACTCTGCTCAGCTTTATACAAAAAGATATATTGAGCGGGCGATATCAGAAAATAAATTTGAATCGGCTGCAAATGCCTATTCATTTTTAGGCCAAATTCAATTAGATCAAAAAAACATAAAACAAGCATTAATTTGTTTTGAACAACAAATGAAAAATGCTCAAAAAAGTTCATCACCATATATATTGATTAGAGCTAAAAACAATCTTGCAATTACAAAGTTTTACCAAGGAAAAAAGAAAATTGCACTACAGCTATTCAAAGAAGTTTTAATTGATAGAAAAAAACAAGGTTTCATTGCTTATATCTGTGATGCCTATTTAAATATGGGAGAAATATACCACGAATTAGGAGAAAATAAAAAAGGGCTTGAGTACGCTGATTCATCGCTTTCTCTTGCAAAAAATCATGGCTTAATTTCCCATAGGATTGAAGCCCTTGAAACAAAAATGGAAAACGACTCTTCAAAAGATCTTGAAAACGAGATTCGCATGCTGAAAGAGAAGCAGACAAAAATCGTCAATAAGAATCGGTTGAATAGAAATATCAATAACGCCATTACACTCGAACAAGGTGGTCTCTCAAATTGGCCCTGGTATATTTACGTTATTTTTATTTTAATACCATTGGTGATTTACCTGACACTAAAGAGCAAACTAGCGGACTAAAGTTAAAAACCCGTGTCCAGATAATTCTTGACCATTGAAACCAACTGCGTTGTACTTATAAAAATAAATACCCGCTTTGGCTTCATTTCCACTTTGAGACCTGCCATCCCATCCAACATCAAGAGATTCAATAACAGCCATTACATTTCCCCAACGATTCAAAATGATAAGCTCAAGACGCTCCACATTTTCAGTTTCCAAAATGAAGAGTTCATTTGCGCCATCTTGATTGGGACTAAAAACATTAGGAACAAAAATAGCTGGATCACCATATAAATTTGCTGCGATTTCCATCATAAATGTATCTGAACACGTCCCATTAAAAGCAGTGAGGATCACTGGATAAATCCCTTCATTATTATAAACAGAGGAGATCGCAGGAGAATCTGGTTCAGCATAATTCAAATTATCTCCATTTCCGAAGTCCCATGAATAGTTCGTAGCACCTGAACTAAGGTTTTGAAAATCTACATTTAAAGGAATCACACCAGAGTTCGGATTTGATGTGAATAACGCATTGGGGTTTGGAACTCCAGTTACCGCAATTGAAGCTGAACCTTCACAGCCATTTGCATTTGTTCCGATAACAGTATATTGATTTGAAGAAGTTAATGTAAAAGAGACTCCATTGAGAACCCCATTGTCCCATATATATGTGGCACCAGGACCAGCTCCTGTAGCCGTCAAGATAATGTCATCACCCTCACATGCAATAAAATCGGAACCAGGATTTATAATGGGTAAGGCTTGAACAATTACGGATACCTCATCTTGGGTTTCACAACCATTTACACTTATTCCTGTAAGAATATATGTCCCGGATGAGTCAGGTTCGAATGGTACACCATTTTCAATACCATCAGACCAAGAATAGGTTACTGCATTATCCCCTTCTAATGTTACCTCCTCACCAATGCAAATTTCAATATCCTCACCTGCATAAACTGGCACGTTAGGATTTACAGTTAAAGTAAATTCACTCAATGGACTTGGACAACCACTTACTGTGTATACGACTGAATAACTTGTTGTTTGGGTGGGGCTAACGAGAATTTCATTTGTACTTTCTCCTCCGGGCTGCCACACACATGAACCATTGCTCAGTCCAGAAACAGCAGTTAAAGTCGCCTCTTGGCCTTCACAAATTTCGATTGGGCCGTTAATTTCAACATCAGGTATAGGATTAACGACTACCTCCACCTGATAATTCAAAGCACATTGATTCGGATCAGATACAAAAGTATAGATGGTTGAACCCAAGGCATTTGTATTGATGCCAGGAGGCCCCCAAACACCTGTTATCCCCTGAGCTGATAAATTGGGTAGGGGTTCAGCAATATCACCTAGACAAAAAGGTCCAAGCTGTTCAAATGACGTTGCCTGTATAGGTTCAATTATAATTTCCATGTCCTGCGTATTTGCACATTGTCCAGCATCAGGAGTAAAAGTGTAGGTGGTCGTCTGCGTATTATTGATGACTGGAGACCAACTACCTGTTATGCCTTCTATTGATGTGGTCAAAAGATTTGGCACAGGGCTTCCCTGACAATATGGACCAACTTGTTCAAAAGTCGCATCCAATAGAGGATCAATAATTATTTCCATCGTCACTATTTCTGCACATTGCCCCGCATTAGGCGTAAAAGTGTAGGTGGTCGTAACAGCGGCATTTTCTTGAGGGGACCAAGTCCCTTCGATGCCATTTATGCTGGTTTGAGGCAGAACAAAATTAGTTTCTTGGCAGAGTGGAGCAACAGGCTCAAAATCTGGTAGAGCTATTTGAGGAGCATCTATTACATGATTAAGCGTAGAGGAACATCCTGAATTGTCAGCTACAGTAATTTCATAGCTTCCTTGGCTTAAAGAATTGAATTCACCTGTATTTTGAGGTAAAGAGTTATTTATAATGTAGGTATACGGTAGGACACCGCCGACGCCAACTGCATTGATACTTCCGTCACCAACACCTGGACAAGATTCATCTGCTGTATCGAGTATGGTTGCCGTAAAAGAAGTGTCTGCAATGGAAGAGGAATAAGTGGTTGAACATCCGGTTGCATCCTGAATGTAAAAAGTATAGGTACCAGATGCCAAATTCGAAAACAATCCGCTGGAAACAAAATTCAAGTTGTCTAGAGAATAAGAAAAAGGTGCAGGGCCACCAGAGGCATTTATTTCTAAACTGCCATTCGACTGACCGCAGGTAGCGAAGATATTATCGAGTTCAGTTACCAAAATATCACTGGGTTCGGCAGTAATAATTACATCATCTGATTCTGTAATGACCAATCCATCACATCTCGTGTAGGTAATTTCGGCTTGATAGGTAGTTGTAATGTCAGGGCAAACTGTAAGATTCGCATTGGTTCCTAGGACATTAGAGTTATCGTCTGTCCATTGAATTGTATAAATTGGATTACCGCTTGGTTTAAACCGCCAAGCCTCGGGAGTGGTAACAGTCCATGTAGGATTTGAGTTTCTATTTGGAGCAGTTATACCTTGCGTACCCGTCATATTTTGTATGCCAATTATGGCTCTTCCGCCGTTCCAGGTATTACATATGGGCTTGGACTCCACATAAACATCTATAAAATTTGACGTTTCAGAAAGCACAATCATATGGCGGCTTTGAATTGAGTTACATTGAAAGTGACAGAGAGAATTGAATGAAACAATAAATTTCCGGCAAGGTGCAGTACCCGTTAAATACCATTTTATATTGCCACAAACTGATGGATCTATATCATGGTATACTCCATAAATGTTACCCATATTGACAAGATTAGGAGAGGGACAGTTGGCGTTAAAGCCCCACGGACAATACCCTCCACTATTTGCAGTATTGAGGTTTAGATTGCCATTTGAACCAATTATAATTGAGTTATAGACATTGTCATAGAAGCAAAAAGGAAAGGGGAGATTGATGGTTCCACTCCATGCATCATCAATATTCACAGAGACTGCATTTCCACCAACTTCATCGTAGCTTATCGGTGGATTGTGAGGTATTGATTCGACCTCATATGAGGACGTCTCCCTTAAATCCGTGTAATTTGCTTGAAGGTTTACACAAGGATTATTACAATCGATTGACTGAGGTGATCCAGCATCTACAGGAAAGCACTGCGAGAAACCTGAACTAGCAAATAACATAAACCAGAAGAGGATTATTATCCTTTCTTTCATACTCTTAATATTCGAAATTTAAAAGACTCAGCAAATTCAGCAGAGGCACCCTGGCTTTATAATACCTTTTGTGCAAAGATGAAATGTGGTACAAATAAACTCCATCACCTACCCAATAATGGAAAAACCACGTTTAGAACATAAGATAAACAGACCTCCTACTGTGTCTACTCGTTTCCTCATTAAAAGGTAAATTTAAACTCAAAACATTAGAACCATTGAATATCAATCTTCCCTATTTTTTTTCAGAAATAAGCACACGATTACTGTTCCAAAAATGGCTCTACATTCAAAGATAGAGTAATATTTCCAAAAAATATAACAATTCAATTTCGATATAAAAACTGATGCGAAGAACCAGAGAATCGAATCGTTTCCTTAATTTTAAAACATGTTCTTAGAACGCATCCATTTGATTCAATTTAAGAATCACCAAAGTACCGAAGTAAAGTTCATAAATGGACTGAATGCCTTTATTGGCAGTAACGGAAGCGGAAAAACAAATGTATTGGATGCCATCCACTACATGAGCATGTGCAAGAGTTATCTCAATCCCATTGACAAACAGAATGTGATGTTTGATAGTGCTTTTTTTCATATCAATGGCACATGGAATATGAACAATCATTCCAATCAAGTTTCTTGCTCTTATAAGTTGGGGGCTAAAAAGAAAATAAAGCTTAACAAAAAAGAGTATGAAAAGCTCGCTGACCACATTGGGAAATTTCCAGTTGTCTTTATTTCTCCTTACGACGGCGATTTAATTAACGAAGGCAGTGAGCTTCGCAGGAAATGGATGGACGGTATCATTTCACAAGTCGACCCTATATATCTGAATACAATTCAGTCCTATCAGAAAGTTTTATCTCAAAGAAATGCATTGCTGAAGAACATGGGTGAGCATCGACTTTTTGACCTTGAATCCATTGAAGTTTGGGATGAACAAATGGCAAAGCTAGGAGCATCTATCCATGAAAAAAGAAAAAGCTTCCTCAGCTCTTTTATCCCGGTTTTTCAAAATTTTTATCATGAAATAGGAGATGAAAATGAGCAGGTTTCCATTGACTATAAATCTCAGCTCAACAATGAAAATTTTGCCAAACTACTTATCGAATACCATAAAAAAGATAGCTACGCACAATATTCGAATGTCGGGACACACAAAGACGACCTCATTTTTCATATTAAGGAGTACCCTATTAAAAAATTTGGTTCCCAAGGTCAGCAAAAGTCCTTTATCATTGCATTACGTCTGGCACAATTCGATTGGTTGAAGGCCCAAAAAAAAACCAATCCTATTTTACTTTTAGATGATATATTCGATAAACTGGATGCAAAACGGGTGCAAAAATTGGTTACACTTGTTACTCAAGATTATTTTGGACAGGTCATGGTTTCTGATACCGATGAAGACCGCATGAAAGCGCTGCTAAATTCATTGAAAGTACCGTCAAAATTATTTGAGGTCGTCAAAGGTGACGTTACTGAAATTTCTCGTTAAATTTATCTTATGGTTTACAATCCAGACAATCGAAGAGCACGGAAAGAACAGCCCCTTGGCGATATTATTGAAAAGCTAATGAAGGCTTATCATTTGGACGACAAGATGAAAGAGTATGACCTGAATGATGCTTGGCCAGAGCTAATGGGAAAGGCTGTTGCACACAGAACCAAAAGCATCAAGATTAAGAACAAAAAACTTCATTTGAAAATAGACTCATCAGTGATGCGCGAGGAACTACATATTGGAAAAAAAGTGATTATTGAACGGGTCAATCAATTTATGAAAAAAGAGGTGATCAATGATGTTTGGTTCTCTTAAAGTCCATCCTTATTGAATTCATGATACATCGAATCAATATCAAACATAAACCTTCCAATATTGGTCTTACCTAAGT
>CAJXCU010000069.1 GCA_913051935.1 uncultured Flavobacteriales bacterium | reverse complement strand
ACCTGTGAATCTGTCTGAGATGAACGAAGTAAATTTCAAAATATATCCCAATCCTTCTCAAGGCTCAATCTCCATTCACTCAGACTCTGAATTCAATACAATTCGTGTATTCAATATTCAGGGTAAAGAGCTAATGCTTCTTGATGGAATTCAAAATGGATCTAATATAGATTTATCAAGATTTGAAAACGGAAGCTATATTATTCAGCTGCAGACGAAAAATGGTAGTTTTTCAAAAGCAAAGAGATTTGAATTGATTCAATAAACTGAATGCGCTATAAATTAACATTCGTCGTATTTTCTTTATGGTCTTTCGTTAATTACAGCCAAACATTCTTCGAAGATTTTGAGGACTTAAATAGCTTAAGCGATTGGTATTTTATAAATAATAGTGATTCGCCAGGTGACAATTGGGAAAATGGAAATACAAATAATTTTGACGCCTACGACGGATTGTCATTCTTGGGTGTTGGATATGAAAGTTCAAATTCTCCGGAACCCGTAACACTTAGTAATTGGGCTGTATCTCCATCAAGAACGTTCAACAATGGGGATGTCATTACTTTCTATTCGCGAAGAATAAATTTCACCCCTGTATTCCCAGATAGATTAGAGGTTCGAATGAGTACCGAAGGGAACTCAATGTATACGGGATTTTCCTCCGAAGACATCGGTGATTTCTCAACCCTGCTATTAAGCATCAATCCCGACCTAAGCTCCACTGGTTACCCAGCAACTTGGACACAATACACTATTCTAATTGCAGGACTAAATGGCCCAGTAAATGGAAGAATCGCCTTTAGATACTTTGTGCCCGATGGAGGTCCAGGAGGAAGCAACTCCAATTACATTGGTATTGATTCTTTCACTTATTATTCATCCCTTCCTGCACCAGAAAACGACAACTGCGAAACAGCAATTGAGCTGGCTCATTCAGTCACATGCACACCAGAAAACGGAAGTATTCAAGTTGCAACTGAATCGATGCCTGGATGTGATGGGATAGCGAACAATGACGTTTGGTACACGTTTACAGCAACTGCGAATGCAGCAAATATTGAACTCATAGGATCAGTTGAACTCGATGCAGTTATAGAGGTTTACAGTGGCACATGTACAAACTTGAATTCTATGGCATGTATCAATAACGGATATGAGGGTGAAGAAGAGGCCGCTATAACCAATAATTTGGTAATCGGTAACAACTACCACATCCGTATATATGATTGGAATGACTGGATTCCGAATACCATGGATTTTGCGATATGTATCGAAGCATTTGAACCATGTACAATTTTGCCTGGAATGAATAGTACCATGGAAGCTGAATTTTGTGGGGAAAATGAAAATGGAGGGTGTTTTGTATTGGAGCCATCCTATCAAGATGTCAGCTGTGGTGAGAGTGTATATGGTAGCTCCACGGTGCAAAATGGGATCAAAGATTTTGATTGGTACCGCCTTACAATCAATGATCCAGGAACGCTCACCATTATGGAAAATTCAGAATTCCCAATCAAACTAGAAGTATTCAATATCGCAAACTGTAATATCCCCCAAGCTGTTGCTTCATCATCATTTAATGCTTGTGAGCCAAATACACTTTCAGTAGAACTACCTGTCGGTATTTATGCCTTAGCTGTAAGTCCAACAACAAGCCAGAATCTATCCTGTAATGCTTTTAACCACTACGAAATTAGTTTTGACCTCCCTGTAAATAACGTCACATTAAATGTGAATTCAGACTCCTTGGCTATTTGTGAAGGAACTGATTTTTATGTGACGTCCGACCAAACTGGAGGTTCTTTTTCTTGGCTCCTTGACAATGCACCCATTTCAACAGAAGACAGTATTTTAATCACATCATCCGGCCTCTTATTCTTAAATTATACAAATAGTAATGCTTGTCCTTCTATTAACTCCGATTCAATAAATATCTTTTTGAACCCCATTAACCAAGCTCAATTTGACTATGGCTCATCCATATTGTGCATTGGAGACGGTTTTATCGATAATGACAATACAGAATTGGGTTATTATATTAGTGAACCTGGATTGAGCCTCGATACAATTACAGGAGTCATTAATACTAGTCTATCGGAACAGGGCGCATATACAATTATTCATCACACGACTGGAAGCTGTCCTGACTCCGCAGGTATAGAGTTAACTGTAGGCGCATACCACCCTGTTGATTTTGAATTGAATACTACATTACTTTGTGATACATCAGCAGAAATAATTTTAGAGGCAATGCCTTTAGGAGGTGTTTTTGATGGCATGGGTATAAATGGGAATATATTTTATCCAAATATTTCTGGTGTTGGCAACCATCAGATCAGTTACTCCTATGATAACGAAGGTTGTGTTTCTTCGGAAATTCAGGAAATAACGGTTGAAAACTGCGCTTCGTTGAATGAACTAGAGTATATGATAAAAATTTGGCCAAATCCGTTTCAAGATAAAATTCACATTACGCTTCCGATCAACACAAACTATAGTCTTATGACTTTAGATGGAAAGACAATAATCAAAGATATTGCTCAAAGCGATGTGCTTGAGCTGATTCTGTCCAATATTGAATCTGGTATGTATTACATCATATTTGAACACAACTCACAGAGAACCGCAATACCCATTGTGAAAAAATGAATTTTTAATTCCTATATAAATTCAGTATTTTACTGGAAACTATAGACCATTAAGACCACTCTTACATTATTTGTAACGCTCAACTATTTCTTTTTTTTTGGACAAACCTGGAGTAGCGAAGTCGCTGAAATATTTTACGAAAAATGTGCCAAATGCCACCATAATGGTGGTGGGGCACCCTTCCCTTTAATGACTCATGAGGATGTCAGCCTTGTGGCGAGCTCTATATACGATGCAGTATACCAAGAAAAAATGCCACCGTGGCCACCAAACAATCCGTCCGCTGAATTTTTACATGATAGAGCGCTAAATAGCTCAGAAAAAACAACCATTTTAGACTGGATGCTTTCGGGTTACCCAGAAGGAACACCCTCAGAAACGCCTCCACCTCCGGTTTTCAACGAAGGAAGTATTCTCGGCGATGGTGACCTTCAAGTTCAGATCCCAACTTATGCGAGTAAAGCGATCGCCAATGATGATTATGTTTGTTTTTCATTACCAACCAACCTCACAGAGCAACGGGTAATCAAAGCTGTTGAGGTTATCCCGGGAAACCCAGAAATCGTTCATCATGTATTGGTTTATGTTGATGAAAACGGAACAGAAGTAACGGATACTACAGGAGGAGATTGTGCCAGTCCATCTAGCTTCAATACCAAATTAGTTGGAGCATTTACACCCGGCGCCACACCCATTATTTTCCCAAACCAGGACCCAATAAAACTTGGTGCGACCGTTGGTGCTGGCGCAAAAATATATTTAAATATGCATTACCCTATTGGTAGCTATGGGCTCGTCGATAGTACAAAGGTGATTTTTCATTTTTATCCACCTGGAGAAACTGATGTTCGAGAAGTAAGCTCTGCACCACTTTTATACAACTATAACTTTAACCTCCCCGCTAACCAAATCACGAATATTGGTGCCGCATACCCAACGTCAGGGACAACACAAAGCGATATTTCAATCTTTTCAATATTTCCTCACATGCATTTATTAGGCAAAGAAATAGGGGCTTACGGTATTAAGTCTGGACAAGATACCGTTAGATTAATCCATATTCCACATTGGGATTTCGATTGGCAAGATTTTTATAAATTCAGATATCTTCAAAAGCTGCCAGCAGGGTCTAGACTTAAATCTTACGGAACTTATGACAATACGGCATCCAACATTCACAACCCGTTTTCTCCTCCACAAGCAGTGCAGTTTGGTCTCAATACAACGGATGAAATGTTTGTTACCTATTTGCAATATCTACCCTATGTGGAAGGAGATGAATTTCACGACTTATCTGATTTAACAGCAGTGGGGTTGCAAGAATTAACAAGCAATGATTTATCCTCTATCCATGCCTATCCCAATCCATTTTTCAAAGAAGGTGTTACTTTAGTTTTTGATGAGAAGGGAACCCAAAGCGGACATATTATAATTTATAATGCTTTGGGCGAAAAAGTAAAAGTGTTCGGCGCAATTGATTCGAATAAAATAGTCTGGGATGGAATGCGTAATAACGAACCAGTTCCAGCAGGAATATATTACGTTTCAGCAAATTTAAATGGAAACTTTATCAATAAAAGAATAATCAAAGTAGAATAGTTTTGAGGGGTTCTATGGAATTTTGTATTTTTGGCACGCTTAAGTAAAAAGGTCTCGTGGCCGAGTGGCTTAGGCACCGGTCTGCAAAACCGGTTACAGCGGTTCGAATCCGCTCGAGACCTCAAAAGCCCAGTAAAGTGGGCTTTTTTTATATCCTAAATTCGTATACTTATTTCTCTCACATTTTATTATCTTCGGAACATGAAATACAAACTACTAATACTCAATTTCCTACTTATTGGTCTAGGTTTTACACAAAAACATGTCGCTCCTTACAAAGGTTCCTATCATCTAGATTTTGATGGGACCAATCAAATTATGATTGAAAAAGGACTTGCCTCAGTCGATCAAGAAATTCCTGAAGGAGTTAAAAAACAAATGGAAGACATTACCCTAAAAATTCAGAAAGGAAAAATTACCATGAACATCATGGGTAAAAAAAGAGAAATGAAGTTTTCTGACCGTCCATCTTCCAAAGAAGAAGGAGTATGTGATTTGGTCTTAATTTTAGATAAAGATCAAATTATTGAAGGGGCAAAAGAAAATTTCTTAACACTCATTTCCTTAAGTGAAGGGAAAATCCAACTGATTTCCGAACAAAGTAATGATACAAATAACTTTGTCTGGAAACGAATAGAATAACAGCCTAACCTTTCTCAGCGAATACTGCTGCTGACGCTTGAGCGCTTGCCATAAGTGTTATGTCATTCACATTTACATGGTCAGGTCTTGAACACATAAACCATAAAGTCTCTGCAATATCCTGGGCAATAAGTGGCGAATAACCATCGTATACTGATTTTGCTTGAGCTTCGTTTCCTTTAAATCGAACTATTGAAAATTCAGTCTCAGCGGCACCTGGAGCTAGATTACTGACCTTGATATTATGATTTACCAGGTCTATTCTCATCGCTCTAGAAAGCGCATCTACAGCGTGTTTAGTAGCGCAATAGACGTTGCCTCCGGGGTACACCTCTTTGCCGGCAATACTTGCTATATTGATAATATGTCCTTTATTATTTGCTTTAAGCAATGGAATGATGGCCCTTGACACATATAATAGCCCTTTGACATTTGTATCTATCATTCGGTCCCAATCTTCAATTAAGCCATTGTCGATTGGACCTTTACCCACTGCTAGGCCTGCATTATTTACCAAAATAGCTAATGATGTTTTAACATGTTCAGGAAGACTATTTATAGCGTTTGTCACCACTTTCTCATCTCTTACGTCGGCAACTAATATATGTGCTTCAATATGCTCCGGAAGATCTTGAACCAAGGCCTCTAATTTATCCTTACGGCGCGCCATTAAAACAAGTCCGAAGTCCTTAGATGCAAATAATTTGGCAGTGGCAGCTCCAAAACCAGAGCTGGCACCTGTTATAAGTATGAATGAAGCCATAGGTATAATTTATTTTTTCTTAACCCCTTCGGGAATTTATGTGTATTCAAAATCATTAAAAAGCTAAACCAAATAAAAGGAACTGCCGGAATTTTATAACGTACCAAAGCCCCAGTTATAGGTGTCGTAAGACCTATAATTAAATACACTAAAAATGTGAATGCAAAACAAAAGAGAATAAACTTAGCTTGATCTAAGCTTATTTTTTTTCGCCATGAAAAGCATAAAACTAGCAGTACAAATAAAAGAACGTTTTCACAAAGCGGCGGGATAAAAAGTAAACTATTTACCTCACCTAACCATGGCTTTGTAAATACATTGAGGATTGCCTCGGGACTTGCCTTAATTAAGGACCACAAAGTAGGTTCCAAATAATCCATAGCAAAAGCAGAGTTCACCTCAAAAAACTGTGATAGATTAATGAAATCTCGCTGCTTATCTACTATCAAATATATGAAACTATACTGAGGTGCGAATGCCGCTAAACTCATCGCCAACAGAATAAAAATGCAATACCCGCTCAAGTACACCCTGAGCGGATTTTCGTGTTTTCTAGAAATAAAATAGCATACACAAGCTGGGAGAAAAGCTAAAAATACATATAGCTTCATTACAATCAAAATACCCAATGTAAATAATAAAATGAGGCTACTTTTTATACTTCCTTTACCCTTACTTACTTGATAAAAATGAAACAAAAACAAACCTAAAGCAAAAAGTAATATGGACTCCTTAAAGATTCCTGAGCTCCAAAAAATGACAGAAGGAATTAAAAAAACTGAAAAGTAACTTTTGAGTTTTGATTTCGATACAGCATAAAACACTTTACCTAATGAAACACTTCCAACAAATGCCATCAAATTAAAAATCAATGCATGAACATGGTAATTTCCAAATGAAAAAATCCTTATCAACGCATTAAATCGAATCACCAAACGATTATCATTGAGAAGCCCATTGTCATAAGACCTAACCCAATTGGACATGTCATTGAAGTAATTGTTATGAAAATATGCCGTATTACAGTCAAGACCTAGAAGCATTTGGAGAAAATCAACCGGATGTTCCCAAAATGCTTTCGCCATAAAGTAGCTATCATCAAAATACTTGAAAGTATCTGCTTCTGCGCGAACGGTGTAGTATTCGGAATAAAGATAAAACACGGTAAGACTAGAAGACATTCGAAGAAAAAATGCCAGTTGCAATGAACACTTTGAAAAAGGTGTGTTTTTAAAAAAACTATGTTTTGAAATCAAGGTGAAGATTCCAAAAAAAAGTAGCATCGGGAATAAAAAATTAACCGCTGACATTAGCACAAAAATACAAGTTTTGACGCCAGAATTCCCTCGAAATGACAATTTATTACTGTCAATCAAGACAAAGTGTCACATTTTTTAAAATGGCATACCTATTGCGCTAGAAGCAAAAAAAATATTATGAAAACCGGAAATATAAACGTTCAAACGGAAAACATTTTTCCAATAATTAAAAAGTTTCTTTACTCGGATCACGAGATTTTTCTACGAGAGCTCGTATCCAATGCTGTTGATGCATCTCAAAAACTCAAATTTCTTTCTTCCAATGGGGAGTATAAAGGTGAACTCGGTGACTTGCAAGTTGAAGTGATCCTTGACAAAAAGAAAAAAACCATTACAATCAAGGATAATGGAATTGGAATGACAGCAGAGGAGATTGACAAATACATCAATCAAATCGCATTTTCAGGAGCAGAAGAATTCGTGAAAAAATATGAAGGAAAAGAGGGCGCCGAGCAAATCATTGGGCATTTTGGACTAGGTTTTTATTCTGCATTCATGGTTGCGGATAAGGTACAAATCAGAACCTTATCGCGTCACGAGGGATCGCAAGCTATTCAATGGGAGTCCAACGGAGATCCTGAATTTACGATTACAGAAATTGATAAAGCCGACCGTGGAACAGAAATCGTGCTTCATATTACAAAGGAGTCTAAAGAATTTCTTGAAAAAGATCGTATCTCTGGGATCTTAAATAAGTATTGTAAATTCCTGCCTGTTTCAATTTTATTTGGCACCAAAACGGAATACATTGATTCACCTGAAGGTGAAAAAGACGATGATGGAAAAGTAAAAAGAGTGGCTGTTGAGGTTCCAAACTACGTGAATAACACAACGCCTGCATGGACAAAAAAACCAAAAGATTTAAGTGATGAAGAATATGCCTCTTTTTACAAGGAGCTTTATCCATCTACATTTGATGAACCATTATTTCACATTCATTTAAATGTAGATTACCCATTCAATTTGACAGGAATTCTATACTTCCCGAAAATTAAGGAGAATGTTGAGGTTCAGAGAAACAAAATTAATTTATACTCGAATCAAGTTTTCATTACAGATAATGTTGAAGAAATTGTTCCTGAATTTTTAACGCTTTTACACGGGGTGATCGACTCTCCAGACATTCCATTAAATGTTTCGAGATCATACCTTCAGAGTGATAGTAATGTGAAAAAAATATCATCACACATTACAAAGAAAGTTGCTGATAAGCTCGCCAAAATGTTCAAAAAGGACCGAAAGGATTTTGAAGAAAAGTGGAACGACCTCCAGATTTTTGTTCAATATGGTATGTTATCGGATGATAAATTTGCTGACAAAGCAAAAAGTTTTTCATTGCTAAAGAATACGGAGGGTACATACTTCACAATTGACGAGTATAAAGAAAAGATTGCAGCATTGCAAAAAGATAAAGATGGCAAAACTGTTTGTTTATATACCAATAATGCGGAGGAACAATTCTCATTTGTAAAAAATGCAAAAGATCGAGGATACGATGTACTTCACCTTGATGGTCCGCTTGTGTCACATTGGATTCAAAAATTAGAAACGACGAATGAGAATATGACATTCGCTAGAGTTGACGCAGATTCTTTAGACAAGCTCATCAAGAAATCAGAAGATATCCCATCCAAGCTTTCAAAAGAAGATGAAGAAAAATTAAAGCCAGTATTCGAAGGAAACATAAATAAAGAGAAATTTATGGTTCAATTTGAGTCGATGTCCGAAGATGAGGCCCCGATCATTATTACCCAACCTGAATTCATGAGAAGAATGATGGAACAGCAACGCATGGGTGGCGGTGGAATGTTTGGTGCATTTCCAGAAATGCATCATTTGGTTGTCAATGCGAATCATCCAAAAGTAAGCGCATTACTTGACAAAAAGGAAAAGGAACAAAAACAGACTGTAAAGCAGCTGACTGACCTCGCACTTTTAAGCCAAGGCTTACTTAAAGGAGAAGCATTAAATGATTTCGTTGAAAGAAATATCGAACAAATATCATAACCAAGAAAGGGGGCTTAGGCCCCCTATTTTAGCTAATATAATTTTACTTGCAGAAGTTATTTATTGCCTTTTTTGTTTATCTGGCCACCAAAAGAATTTGGTTGGCGGTTATTGCCTATATCGTCGCATCGTTATTTGAGAACGGAAGGACACAAAACAAAAGAACACAAGGAAGTCAGGGAGGGTTTGCACAAGATCCCTTTGAATTTTATCGCCAAAGCTCATCCAAATATGACATACCAACCATGCTCATGGCGTTGTCTGCTGCAGTGATGAAAGCCGACGGAAAAGTCTTGAAAGCAGAACTAGATTATGTAAAAAAATTCTTTTCTCAGCAATTCGGAAACCAATTTAATTCAGCGCATCTTCAGGTCTTAAAGCAGTTCCTAGATTCGAACCGCATTCCTCTTAACGAAATATGTAATGATATTCGAAACAGAATGCCAACCGAAGTAAGAGTGCAACTTATTCACTATCTATTTGGTATCGCAAAAGCAGATGGAAACGTTGCAGAATCCGAACTAAATAGCATTGAAAATATCGCAAATCTTTTGGGGGTCTCTCAACCAGATTTTATTAGTTTAAAAAACATGTTCTATCGGGATGTGAACTCCGATTATAAAATTCTTGGAATTACGGCAAACGCGAGTAATGAGGAAATTAAAAAAGCCTATCGTAAAATGGCAATCGCTCATCACCCTGATAAAGTTGCATCTATGGGTGAGGAATACCAAAAAGGGGCAAAAGAGAAATTCCTCAAAATTCAAGAGGCATATGAGAATATAAAAAAGAGCCGTGGCTTTAAATAATGTATTTTTAGATTTATGAAGTTGAATCTACTCTTGAGTTTTATTTTATTTTGTTTTACAAACTCGTCCAAAGCGCAAATCGAACAAATTAATGTTAAACATTACAAAATCGACCTAACAGTTGAGGATATTTCTGATACAATCAATGTATCAGAAACAATATATTTTTCGCATGTCGATGAAAATAAACCTATTGTTTTCAATCTAAAATCTTTAAATAAGTTCGGTAAGGGTATGCGAGTGTCGAAGACCACCATAGATTCGAAAGAAATTGAGTTTTTACACAAAAACGATAGTTTATATTTATTTATTGAATCTTCACAAGAAGACAAAGACTATGAAATCGAAATTTCATTTAAAGGAGTGCCAATTGATGGTTTAGTGATTGGCGAGAATAAATTTGGTAACCGAACTTTTTTTGGAGACAATTGGCCAAACCGCGCTCAAAATTGGTTTGTATGTAATGACCATCTTTCTGATAAAGCTAGTGTTGAATTTATTGTGCATGTACCAGCGAAATACACAGTTGTTGCAAATGGAAAATTGACTTCAGTGGAAAAGCGAAGAAAAGTAAAAACATTTCACTATTTATCTATAGTTCCTATCCCTACAAAGGTCATGGTGGTTGGTATTGCTGAATTCAGTGAGGAGGTATCAGGTAATGTTGAAGGAATCGTCATACAAAGCTTCACTTATCCTGAAAATGAAAAAGAAGCGGGAAAAGATTTAAGCTTGGCTCCATCCATACTTGATTTCTACATTTCATACATTGCTCCCTACGAATTTGAAAAGCTCGACAATGTTCAGTCTACAACACGATTTGGCGGTATGGAAAATGCAGGCTGTATTTTTTATGATGAAGATGCATTGAATGGTACACAGAGTGCCGAAAACTTGATTGCACACGAAATTGTCCATCAATGGTTCGGGAATTCGGCTACTGAAAACGATTGGCCTCATCTTTGGCTAAGTGAAGGTTTTGC
>CAJXCU010000068.1 GCA_913051935.1 uncultured Flavobacteriales bacterium | reverse complement strand
TGTGCGGACTAAACGGAAATTTAATTTTTGAAGGTAAACTACAATCCGATTCCAAAATAGATCTAAAAACGTTGAATCCTGGTGCTTATCTTATCAAAGTGAAGATTGATGAAGTTTGGATGACTC
Organism: uncultured Flavobacteriales bacterium; assembly: GCA_913051935.1. Classification (GTDB taxonomy): domain Bacteria; phylum Bacteroidota; class Bacteroidia; order Flavobacteriales_D; family Crocinitomicaceae; genus UBA952. The sequence goes on along the minus strand of CAJXCU010000068.1, from coordinate 10,697 downwards.
AAAAAATAATCAAGGAATAGTAGTTATCAGCTTTCTTATGGTATAGCCTCAATATTATTTGTGTACTGTCAGAATCTTTTTTTCTTCCAATCGCCTATGTTTGTTGATAATCCTAGATAGTGATTCTGTCCGGCTTTTGAGACGAGTAAAACCCCATAGTCTAGCCTTATTTTCTTGAGTTTTAATCCAATACCAAATGAAAACCCTGACAAACCGGGACGGTCCAAAAGTTTCATTTGTTCTCTTCGCATGTAGTCAAATCCTGTTCTGAAATGTAAGTTTTCTGAGGCAATTAGTTCAAGGGCATAAGAGAAGTGACTTGCAAGGGTTTTTCCAAATCCCGGAACCTGAACAGGAATTGTGTCTCCTGTAAGTCCGTCAATGCTTGGCTGTGCTGTAGGATCTTCATAAAGAATTCTCCAATGATTTAGGTGATGGCCCAATACAGATATTCTAAAGGGCGCATGCTTAAGCTTATAGCTGATGCCTGCTTGAACCTCTGCGGGCAGTGGAAGTCTCTCTGTATCTGTATAATTGAATAATTGTACTCCAATATTTTTCACAACAAATGATGCGGAAAAATCTTGTGTTGGGTGTTTATAGTTTGCGCCAAAAATACCACATACACCAAGTGCTGAATATGTCTCAAGATGCGAGCCAATTAAATGCAAGCCGAACCCTACATTGATGACTTTGCCGAGCGAGGTTCCATAATTGACACCTAATGTGTAGTCGATAGCCGAAAACTTATTGGTTTCATTTCCCAATTCATCTGTTCCTTGAAATCCTCCATAATTTTGAAATTTAATCACGGGCGAAAGCAAGCCGATTTTTGACTTGAAGGCATAACCGACCATTCCTAGCTGACCGCCAGCAGGAGTAAGGGCTTGGTTGATTTGAAGGTTCTGTATACTTTTCTCGGATAGTAGTGCCGGATTTGCTGCGCTCAACCCAAGGTCTCCATCTCTTATTGTGATTAGATTGCTACCAAAACCGGCAGATCGAGCAGAATAAATGGAATTTAAAAAAGGAAAGCTATTGCGGCCAAAGTAATGATTTTGTGCTTGCGTTTTCAAGCATATTAAAGCAAGTAATAGAAGCAACAAAGACTTTGTCATATAGCGTTTAACGGTACACAATAAAAATAATTGCTTTCTTTTATATTTTGTGTCTTTCTCTGTTATATTTTTAAAGAAATTGCGTTAGAATTAAAAATGATATTGCCTATGGAAAAATTTACTTTCGATTCTATATTGCTACTAGGAAATCATGCCAACCTTTATTTGGCGGAGATTAAAACTTTTTCTGAGCTTCCCGTCCAGTCACTAATTTTTAAAAAGAAAAATCCTTTTTTGGAGAATGCGCCACATCAATTATTATTAGACGAAGTGTCCATAGATTACAATGGGAACTATACTCTAAACGAGTTGTCATTTGCTTTAAGTGTTGTTGTCAACCATAATAAAAAGCTCAAAAACACTTTGGTTGTTGGTGATCCTTCTGAGCTCTTGTATCAGGCATACGTTTTTGCCCAAACCAATCAGAATCCACATTTTATAAGAGAAGAGGCTCAATTCTTTTCTGAGCAAATAAATGACACCTACGCATTTTTGTATCCTGTGGGCATGGTTGCTCAGGATGTTCGTAAAGAGATATCCCAATTAGTATATGTGCTGAAAAAGTTCAATAAAAGTACTTTTTTGATTCGTGCGCACAAATCTGATGTCATTGCTATTCTACAAAAAATGTTAAACCAACTAGGCGTGATGAACGAATTTTCAAAATTTAGCGTTAAGGGAGTAGAGCAATTAATTTCAAGACAAGAACATTTTTCAACATAGCTAAATGAGCCAAAGGGAACACCATACCGTATTTAATGAACTTCTGAATCGGTATGATTCCTTATTTGTTAGTGTGATCGGAAGACACTTTTCTGTTCGGCAAGAGGCCCAAGATGTATATCAAGATTTCTTAATTCATTTGCTTTTCCTTGTGGAATCAAATTACCAAAGTGATTTAGACCTGCTAAATACGGCAGGTTGGCTAAAGGCCGTGGTATCCAATTACTGTAAATCTGCTTTGAGAAAAAAGAATGCAAAGAAAAAAATCCAATTCGCAAAGGCTGAATTTACCGCTCTTGATCTAGAGAATTATTCTGAAAAAGACGATTCAATAGAGTTTATACTGAACCCTAAGGCATTTGAAGATCCGGTAGATGCCATGCGTCATTTGTTGGGATTATTGCCAAAAAAAGATGCACTCATTTTAAAAATGAAATATTTTTATGGGAAATCCTCAATAGAAATATCTAGGAGATTGAAAACCAAACATATTGATGTTCGTATTTCTAGACTTAAATCGAGATTGATTAAACTGAGTGGTGTAAAATCCCTCGAGGAATTTTTTGAGAATAAACAGGTTGGCTAAAAATTAAGATGACGTTCCTTTTTGTCTTGATAAATATCCTGAATCGTAACGAGTATGGCTGTTTCTTCGACGTTTCCGAAATCTTCATTTAAAGCCGTGCCAAAAGTGCGCATACTTGGGGATAGGTTCATATAAATATTGATTAGGGGAGGGATAAACTCTTTTCTCTCTCTGACGAAGGAATTTAATTTTTTATAGGCCTCTGTGAAGTCTAAATTATCTATTATTGAGCGGTATTCGTTTTGATTTGCGCTATAGTCTAGTGGATTGTGCGGTGCAATTAAATTTGCGTTATCCGGAAAATAAGTATTCATGAAAGTCAATAAAAAATTACGAGCCTCTGTATTGTAATTCGGATACATGGTGACTTTGCCGAAGAAGTACTTTATTTCTGGGTTGAATTTGATAATAGCACCCAATCCATCCCAAATATTATCGAGGGCAAATAAGCCTTTTCTTGGATTTACAGATGGTTGATAATCAGGTTGTACCCAGCTTCTACCTAATTCAATAGTATACGGTAAATAATCCGAAATAAAATGACTTGTGAAGCTGAAGTAGTGCTTGGTCGATAAGTGAATCTCGGGTAGGTCTTGAATCGCGTTTAGACATTTTATGTAGCGATATCCACCGATAATCTCCTCGTCCTCAGGAGACCAAACGATCAGCTGTTGGTAGCATACTTCGTCCGTATCATAATGATCTAAGTCAAGCTCTTTTCCAGTGCCTCCTCCAGAGGCACGAAAGGTTACTTCACGCAGTCTACCAATTTCTTTTAGTACGTTGGGAGCGGAATGGATATCCACAGAATAAATCTCATTTCCTCCTTTACGGGTCTGCCGAATGAAGTGTTCATCATTGAGCTCTTTCTTTAGTAATGCTTTGTCAATTGGTGCTATTGTATCCATCATAGGTTTGATTTGATTGAATAAACCTCTTTCTTATATTCTTGTGCTGCTTTATACTCGTTGAGATCAGGTCTAAAGTTAGCCCCATCAATAGGCTCGCCTACATGAAAGTGAATGGTTCTATTTCGTTGTTTAAACATTTCGTTTGAAAGGTAGAGCATTTCAATATTGGCTTTTATTCTTAAAAACTTCCGCAGCTTGTAAAGCCCGTAGAAAAATGGTGAAAGCTTACCATCAATATAAATAGGCACCACCTTTCTCTTTTTAGAACGCGCGTAGGTGACAAAAGTTTTCTTCCATTCCAAATCTCTTATTTCTCCTTTGAATTTTCTGCTTACAAGTCCCGCCGGAAAGATACATAGTACGCCCTCAGAGGAGAAAGCCTCATTGATCAGCTTTCGAACCGATACTTTATTTTTCCCATGCTTATTGACACCAACAAATAGCTCCGAAAGATTTGTCAGGTTCAATAAAATATCGTTAACAATAAATTTGATGTCCTTTCGGTAGCTACTCAATGCTGATATAAAGGCTATTCCGTCCATTCCTCCTAATGGGTGATTCATAGCAAGAATTACTGGGCCTTCTTTGGGGATTTTTTCAACACCATGAAGTTCTACTTCAATATTGAAGTAGCGCATGACTTCATGGCAAAATGCTTCATTTTTTTTATCCCCATGAGCCTCAAGAAAGTCATTAATTTCCCTTTCGTGCAGAATTCTTTTTAAATAGCGAAGAATAAATTTCGGTAAAACCTTCAGGAGACGAGGGTTTTTACTTTCAATAAGTTGCTCTATGTCTATAAATTTCTTCTTGCTCACGACTCTAAAATATTTCTTTTAAAGGTCTGTTCTACATTGTAATATTGATACTTTCACCATACCAATGTTAATTAACAGTTAAAAGGTATTTTGAGTCCATCATAAGCAGCGAAAACCCCTTCAGGAAGCTCTGACTCTATATTTTTGTGTGTATCAAAAAGGTGAGAAATGTGCGTGAGGTAGGCTTTTTCTGGAGCGATTTCTTTAATGAATTTAAGCGCCTCGTCCAGGTTAAAATGCGACATGTGCGGCCTTTTTCTCAGTGCATTTACAATTAATGTTTTGCTTCCTTTTATTTTTTCTTTCTCTACTTCTGTAACCGTTTTTGCATCAGTGATATAGGTCAAATCTCCAATTCTATAGCCTAAAACCGGAAGCTTATAGTGCATGACCTCAATAGGAGTGAGCCTGACCTCAGAATCTATTTCAAATGACTCTTTTTCAATTGATTCAAGATTTATTTTTGGTGATCCTGGATATGTTTTTTCCGCAAAAATATAATGGTACTCTTTGCGCAACGCAATTTCTACTTGCGCATTCGCATATACGTTGATGTGTCTTTTTTCTTTGAAGTTAAATGCCCTGACATCATCGAGTCCTGCAACATGGTCTTTGTGCTCGTGTGTGAAAATCACTGATTTTAATGTCTTTACTTTTTCTCTGAGCATTTGATGTCTAAAATCCGGTCCAGCGTCAATAACATGGTTTTCATCATTTATACTGAGCATTACGGCTGTCCGGGTTCGATTGTCTCTAGGGTCTTCTGATGCACATACATGGCAATCACATGCAATCACTGGCACGCCTTGAGATGTTCCTGTGCCTAATACAGTGCAGATTCCTTTCATAATTTATTAAAGCTCTATTCTTTTGTAGTTATCTCTCTTTCTCAGGTAGCCATTAACAATGGACTTTGTGTCTCGGTCCTCTTTTAAGGTTTGAATAAATTCCATCCAGCGACTCGTGTCTTGTTTAAATATCGGAAAAGGAATGTAACCATACCCCTTAAACTTTCCCTTGTCAAGGAGGACAACGCTTTTTTCATTTCTTGATCTTCCTTTCTCTATTACCATAAATGAACGATGGTCATACGTCAGCCCATCTATGAATTTTTGAATGCGTGCATTGTAATCTTGCGTTTTTTCCTTTCCAACGCATGCTCCTTTGCACGATTTTAGCTCAAATTGAAAGCACCCTGCGCTACTATCATATAAACCGCATAGCTTTTGACAAAGTTCATATTTATCGCTGAGATTCATTAAAAAATCCGTTCCCTCTTTCTTACTTGTAAAATGTAATAATGGTTCTGCTTCTGATTTTGAGATCGACACGATTCTTAATTCCATATAACCTTCCTCATTGATAGTATCAAAAAGTCCATAAGGGAATCTGCTTTTTCTCAGCTTTCTATTAAACTTTGGTTGATGTTTTTTAATCAGCTGAGATTCGAATAATAAGGCGATTAATTCCGAGCCTGTCAGTTCATATTCGACTCGTGCAACTTCTTCTCCCATACGGATTGCCTTACTCGAATTTTTATTGCGAAGGTGTTGTAAAACCCGATTTTTGATTGAAATACTTTTACCGATGTAAATGATTTGGTTGAATTCATTGTAAAAAAAATAAACTCCAATTTTCGATGGGAGTTCATCAATGCTGTCCATGTCAAGATTCGGATGTACATTCTTCGGATTGAGCTCCTCTTTAACAAAAGATTTTAGCATGTTTTTGTCTTTTTCATAGAGTAGCTGAAAAAGCTTCGTTGTGGCTAGGGCGTCGCCACCTGCACGATGTCGGTTTTTAATTACAATTCCCAATGCTCTGCTTAACTTTCCTAGACTGTAGGATGCATGATTAGGTATTATTTTACGCGCAGATTCAACAGTGCATAGGTGTGGTTTACGAAAGTCAAAACCTAAATGTTTAAATTCTGAGCGAAACATTCCATAGTCAAATGATACATTGTGGGCTACAAAAATGCTATCCTTGCAAAATTCAATAATTTGTTTGGCGATTTCGTAAAATTTTGGCGCATTTTGAACATGTGCGTTGGTGATGCCTGTGAGCCGAACAATGAATTCGGGAATTTCCATTTCTGGATCGACCAAAGTACTAAACTCATCAATGACAGCAGCTCCGTCGAACTTGTACATTGCGATTTCTGTGATTTTGGAGTTTTTTGGACTTCCTCCTGTGGTCTCAACATCTACAATTACAAAGTTCATTGAATTAAAGATATTAAATTCGTTGGAGCCCTTGACAAAACGACAAGTTTTTGTTTGTTCTTTGCTATGCGTTTAAGTTTGAGCTAAACTTGAATTCTTCCTGGATACACCTCAAGGGCATGCTTCAGTACTTCAACTGCCTTTAATAGACTGTCTTTTTTCAGTACGTAGGCAATTCTTGCCTCTTTCAGCCCTAAATTTTTACTTGAGTAAAATCCATTTGCTGGTGCCATCATCACCGTTTGCCCCTCATATTCAAATTCTTCGAGAAGCCATTGGCAAAATTTTTCAGCATTGTCTACCGGAAATTGTGCAACACAATAAAAAGCACCTTTAGGTTTTGGACAAAAAACACCAGGAATGCTATTTAATCCGTCAACCATAATATTTCTTCTTTCTACATATTCTGATTGCACCTCGTCAAAATAGGATTGAGGTGCGTCCAAAGCGGCTTCGGATGCGATTTGGTCAATTGTTGGAGGCGAAAGTCTAGCTTGACCAAATTTAAGTGCTGCGGCAATAACGGACTTGTTTTTTGAGACAAGCGCCCCGATTCTTGCGCCGCACATTGAGTAGCGTTTAGAAACAGAGTCAATCATTAGTACATTTTGCTCAATTCCATCAAGCTGCATAACCGAGGTTGGTGTCGCTCCATCGTAGCAAAATTCCCTGTATACCTCATCGGCGAATAAAAATAGATCGTGCTTCAGAACTAAATCTCTTAGTTTGTGTAACTCCTCCTTAGAATAAACATATCCCGTAGGGTTACCAGGGTTACAAATTACAATTGCTTTGGTCTTACTTGTTATTTTCTTTTCAATATCTGAAATTGGGGGTAGTGCGAATCCTTCTTCAATAGATGAAGATACTGGGACAACATTGAGCCCGGCACTCATGGCAAAACCATTGTAGTTGGCATAAAAAGGCTCAGGAATAATGACCTCGTCCTCTGAATTGCAAGCGGTCATTAATCCAAATAATAGAGCTTCAGATCCACCTGTGGTAATGAGTATATCTTCTCCTGAAACTTTGATGTTATTGTTTCGATAGTATTCGGCCAGCTTATTTCTGTAGCTCTCAAATCCTGCAGAGTGGCTGTACTCAATGACCTTAAGGTCAATATTCTTAATTGCATCTAATGCTGCTTTTGGAGAGGCAATGTCTGGCTGACCAATGTTTAAATGATAAACAGTTATTCCTTTGCTTTTTGCAGCTTCAGCAAAAGGCACCAATTTCCTAATTGGCGACTCAGGCATATCAATAGCCTTGGATGAAATTTTTGGCATTTTCGATTTTTTTACAAATTTAATTAATCTATTCTGACCTTGACCTTATTTCAGAAATTGGTCTACATGTTATTTCAATAAAACTTGGTCTTTTTTGCTGTAAAGGCAAAATCCCCCTTCCTGGTCGATGCAATTTAAATTGGGGTAAAGCTCTAAAATCTCTCTTTTTTTGTAAGCTTTTGATGTAAAGAAAACAGGGCGATTTAGACCAGTTCTATTCACAAGGTTGAATTCATCCATTGCCTCCCATTCATTTTTCATAATCGTGCTTTTTTGACGGCCATAGAAAAGAGGAACAAAAGATTTAAATCCTATCGGATGTATCAGCACATTTTTGTACTTCATCTGAACCGACTTACACAATGATACATGGCCTCCCTGAGAAAAAACTTCTATTCTTTTTACCATAGGGTTTAGTGTTAGAATTGAAACGGCAATGGTCATGCCTCCTCCCATCAGTACCGTTTTCAACTTGTCTTTGCGGTAATTAAAATGAAGTAGGGTCGTGGCTAGAAGTACGAAAGTACCCGGAAGGTAATGCCATAAACTAGGGTCTAAGTTTTGGCTTAGCGTGTCTTTTGTAAATGCATCCAAATTGAAATTATTCAATATCATCTCTGGATAATTCAAAACCAAACCAACAACCGTGAAAATTATGCCCAACATTAAAAGACCAATCAAAACGCTTCGGGCACTCATTTTTAAAGATGATTTATTTCCTAATTGATCAAAAATGTGTGAGGCTGCCAGAAATGTTATTGGAAAATAACATAGAGACGAGTAATGAATGATTTTCGTTTGAACCACTGAGAACAATAGGAGGGTGAACAGCAGGGTTAGCATCATTAAAAATTCAAATGAATATTTTGGCCTGAAAGACAATCTTCTTAACGCTATAAAACTGGCAGGAAAACAGCCCAGTAGTATCACTAAAAAATGATAATAGAATGGACCTCCATGTCCTGCATCCTTTGTTTGAAATAATCGAACTTGATAAGTTATGAACTCATGAATCACTTGTTCTTTACCCTGCAATAAAAGTAAACAGAACCAGAGGCCTCCAATCACTATTAGACTTGTAATAAAGGATAGTACTCCTGACCACTTTGGCAATGCCTTTTTTCGATTCAATAGCATGAATACAAATAAAGGTGCAGAAAACAATATGAGTCCCACAGGTCCTTTGGTAAGGATAGCAAGGCCGATAAGGATTCCAGAGGTAATGTAGTATCTAAGTCGATCTTGTTCCAATGCTTTATGACCAAAATAAATCCCAGTAATAATAAAAAGATTGAACCATGGGTCCATAATTCCGGAGTGAAAGTAGATATTTGGTAGAAAAGATCCTGCATAGGCCATTACCCAAATTAAGCCGAATTTGGGGCCTTTTAGTTTTTCACCTCCCTTGTAAAGAAAAAGAAAGGTGAATAAGGCGGCAAACAAATTGGGAAGTCTTGCTGAAAATGCACTAATGCCAAATGCTTTCATGGATAATGCCTGCATCCAAATGAACAGGGGTGGTTTTTCCCAGAATGGAACGAAGTTAATCAAGACTTGGGTGTAATCGCCTGTTTCAATCATTTCTCTTGCACATTCTGCAAAGTTCACTTCATCCCAATCAAAAAGGTGAAGCGCCCCTAAAAAGGGGAGGAAGAGCACCAGTGTGGCCATCACTATGTAGATGTAAATCTTATTTGTAAACATTAGCCTATGCGCAATGGTTTATCAAAGCGATTTAGCTTTGATTCTAGGAAAACAGAGGTGTAATACGAAATCAGCGTCCCAATCAAAGAACCTGCTATGATGTCCTGAAGAAAATGTTGGCAAAGATACACTCTTGTAAGTGAAACTAGAACAGCGAGCGTCACTAAAATTAGTTGTATGCTAGGCTTAGATTTGTATCGGTAAGCGATTACCGTACAGATTGCAAAAATGCTCGCCGCATGCCCTGAAGGAAAGGAATTCGAGGTATGGTAAGTGAAATTTTCAATAATCCTGAAATTAGCATCGCTTTGAAGAAAGTAATATGGGCGTTTCATCGTGTCAAAAAAAGTATGTTTCAGCAGCTGGACAATACCCGCCGTTAGGCCAAATGATATCAAGGCTATGAGCGCTGTTTTTATCCTGATAAAAAGTAAAGCGATAAACACTAAAACTGCAAATAAACCATCGCCTGCATGGGTCAAATTACGCATGACAACATCAAGCCCCGGATTCCCGATTAAATTGATTTTCTTTTGAAAATCAAGTTTATCTTGAAAGAGTATGAATAATGCTCCCAAGAACCATATAAATCTTACAATATTTAAATAAATAAATTGCACTTTACTAGATTTAATGGCAAAGTTAACCACATCAATCTTCTTTTATCATGAATGTGAATAAAATTGCATCGTAGGAAAAATGCGCCGCTATGCAAAAAAGCAATCCAAAAGGCTCCAAGCCATAGGATATAAGCAGAATGAATGGCAATACGAGTAATCCGTAGACGGAAAACCTCAAGTTAAACGGATTGAGGTATCCATGAAGTGCAACAAATAAAAGAGAACACAATATAGGACCAATAAAGGATTGTAACCCCGCTCGAAAAAGTAATTCTTCTCCAACAGCCGCACAAAAAGAAAGGAATATTCCGTGGTGTACCTTTAAATTCATCGCTTTTACGAGGTGATCAATTCTGTTGGGGATTTTCTCGAAGAATGGGGACTTCACAAATAAATAGGAGATAAAGCCATAAACAATACCCAGTTCCAAACCTAAGAAAAGGTGCAATACCGAATACGATTCAAGGTCAATAAAGTCGTTGAAAGTCAAGTTGTTAAAAAAGAATTGAAGTAAAAATCCCGGTATGGGGAACAGGAGCAACGTAATCCACCCAAAAATCAGCATTTGTTTTTTCATATTCGGCTTAAATACTTCTTGAATATTTGGTAGAGTTCTTTTTTCGTTCTAAATTAGTAGCCAATTCTAAAAGAACCGCCTATAGACCAAATTTACTTTTAATAGTTGTATTTCAACATAAAAATGTAA
>CAJXCU010000067.1 GCA_913051935.1 uncultured Flavobacteriales bacterium | reverse complement strand
GAGAGGTTGTGATGGATCACGACGATCACAATCATGAGGAAGAGAACTTTGTTTCAAAGTATATCTTCAGTCATGATCATAAAATGATTGGAAAGCAGTTTTTAATGACGGCAGTATTTATGGGTCTTGTCGCTATGATGCTTTCAATTTTATTCAGAATTCAATTGGCATGGCCTGGTGAGGAGTCTTCCGTATTGAGTCTTTTTCTTGGCGATACCTGGGCTCCTGATGGAATTTTGAAAGAAGATATGTATTTAGGATTGGTAACACTTCATGGAACCATTATGGTATTTTTCTTGCTTACAGGCGGTTTATCGGGGACTTTTTCTAATCTTCTTATTCCTTTGCAGCTAGGTGCTCGAGATATGGCATCTGGTTTTATGAATATGTTATCGTATTGGTTCTTTTTTCTATCATCTTTATTAATGTTTGCCTCTTTATTTATTCAAGAGGGAGCCGTATTTGGTATTCAACTTGGTGACCCTACAACCTCACTTCCTGGTGTTTGGGATGGGTCTGGGCCCGCTATGGCGGGCTGGACAATTTATCCGCCGCTTTCAGCTCTTCCACAGTCAGTTTCAGGTTCAGGTTTAGGGATGACATTATGGTTATTTTCTATGACCATATTTATTGCTTCATCTTTGATTGGTTCCTTGAATTATATTGTAACCGTTTTGAATCTTAGAACCAAAGGGATGACCATGACTAGAATGCCGCTGACGATTTGGGCATTTTTTGTCACTGCTATTTTGGGAACTTTATCATTTCCTGTGCTTCTTTCAGCTGCTCTATTGTTGATGATGGATCGTATGGCAGGAACCAGTTTTTACCTTTCTGATATAATTGTAGGTTCTGATATGCTTGCAAACCATGGTGGTTCACCTATACTTTATCAGCATTTATTTTGGTTCCTTGGGCACCCCGAGGTCTATATCGTTCTACTGCCGGCCCTTGGGCTTTCTTCTGAAGTTATCGCAACAAATTCGAGAAAACCAATATTTGGATATAAGGCGATGATTGGCTCTATAATGGCCATTGGTTTTTTATCCTTTATAGTTTGGGGTCACCATATGTTTATTACAGGGATGAATCCATTTTTAGGTTCGGTCTTTGTTTTTACAACACTGTTAATTGCTATTCCCTCAGCGGTTAAAGTATTCAACTACTTGACCACTTTATGGAAAGGATCTTTGGTCCTAACTCCGGCAATGATGTTTGCGATTGGCTTGGTATCAACATTTATAACAGGGGGGGTAACGGGTATTATCTTAGCGGATTCCGCATTGGATATCGCAATACACGATACTTACTTTGTCGTTGCTCACTTTCATATCGTAATGGGGATGTCGGCTGTATTCGGTATGTTTGCCGGCGTTTACCATTGGTTCCCTAAAATGTTCGGGAGGATGATGAATACGCGGTTAGGCTATGTGCATTTTTGGTTGACAATTATAGGTGCTTATGGTGTTTTCTTTCCGATGCACTTTGTTGGATTAGCAGGTGCCCCGAGAAGGTATTATAATTATTCCGTTTATCAAGATTTTGACCAAGGTGCATTAGATATGATGATGGATTTAAATGTGATTGTTACCACTTTTGCCATTTTTTCTGCTGTGGCGCAAATTATCTTCCTTTTCAATTTCTTTTACAGTATTTTTAGAGGACCAAGAGCACCTCAAAATCCTTGGAGGTCAACTACCTTGGAATGGACCACTCCTGTTGAACATGTTCATGGTAATTGGCCAGGAGATTTGCCTACAGTTCACCGTTGGCCTTATGATTACTCGAAGCCGGGTTCTGATGTTGATTTTATCATGCAGACTGAACCTTTAGCTGAAGGAGAGGAGGAACATTAAGTTGATTTTCCTTGATTCTTAAGTTGTAGGTCGATCTTTTCAAGTTCTTTATAAAAATTCTTGCCGTATGCACGTGTCAGCGGCTCTTTAAGGAACTTATATACCGGTAATTTCAATGATGCTCCCAAATCGCATGCAGGGTCGCATATATTCCAGCGTTCATAATTTAAGGCAGTAAATTCATTAAAGTCTTTTGTTCGTATAGGATATAAATGGCAAGATATAGGTTTGTTGAAGGAGATTGCACCCGCCTTGTAAGCATGTTCTATGGAACACATTGCATGATTGTTGTCTTTATTGAAGTAAACAAAAACACATTCTTTTTTATTCACGAGCTGGGTCGCAGGTAAGTCCTCCTCATCTTCGTAGTAAAAGTCCGATTTTTCTATGGTGTCAATTCCTTTTTCATTCATAAAGGGTTTGATTTTTTCAAGGTTCTTTTTAATTAAGATCCGCTCGGATTCTTTAAGGGGAGCACCTCCGTCTCCTTCAACACAACAGACACCTTTACATTTTGAAAGATCGCAAACAAACTGCTCTGAAAAGACCTCGGTGGATATTATTTTATCATTAATTTCTACCAGCATAAATATAAATGTAAGGGATATTCCTTTTTTATTAATGGAAATGTTATATCTTTGTGTATACAAATATGAGGTTTATGCAAAGAGGGGACGAAAGTCCCCTCTTTTTTTAAGCAAGATTGACATGATTTTGAAAGAGCGCATAACGGCTTTAATTGATGAGCGGATTCAAGAATTAAATAAGGACCTGTACATCGTGGATATGACTATATCGTCAAACAACGTTATTCGTGTCGAGCTCGATAGATTGGAGGGAAATGTTGCAGTTGAGGATTGTATGGCGGTCTCTCGTAATATTGAACACAACTTGGATAGAGAGCAAGAAGATTTTGAACTACATGTTTCCTCTGCTGGATTAGATAAACCACTTCGTCACGACAACCAATATCTTAAAAATATTGGAAAAAGGGTCAAAGTCAAGCTGAACGATTCCTCGAAAATAGAGGGGGAACTTGTTTATTTTGGTTCGGAAGAGATTCAGCTTAAAGACCGCGCAAAGAAAAAAGTGGAAGGAAGGAAAAAAAAGGAATGGGTGGAGGAGATTTATAATATTAAGAGGAAAGAAATAAAAGAAACAAAAATTGTTATATCATTTAAATAATAGAATATGAATAGTATTGAATTGGTAGATTCGTTTTCGGAATTTAAGGAGCTTAAAAACATTGATAAGCAAACGATGCAGCATGTCCTTGAGGACGTTTTTAGAGCAATGTTTAAACGAAAGTTCAACACGGATGAGCACATCGATATCATTGTTAACATAGACAAAGGAGATGTTCAAATATTTTTGAATAAAGAAATTGTGGACGATGGAGAGGTTGAAGACGAAAATACAGAAATTGCATATTCAGATGCAATTAAAATAGAACCAGACTTTGAAATAGGTGAAGAGGTAACTGAAGAATTTCGTTTCGCAGATTTTGGAAGACGAAATGTGCTTTCCTTGCGACAAAATTTAATTTCAAGAATTTTAGAATTAGAGAAAGATCATATTTATAAGAAATACAAGGAGCGTGTCGGTGAAATAATGACAGGTGAAGTTTATCAAGTTTGGAAAAAAGAAATTTTGGTAATGGATGATGATGGAAACGAACTGATCCTTCCAAAGTCGGAACAAATTCCTTCAGATTTCTTTAAAAAAGGTGAATCTGTCAGGGCAGTGGTCTCCAAGGTTGATATGCGGAATAGTACACCAGTAATAATTTTGTCAAGAACAGCACCTGAGTTTTTGGAGCGTTTATTTGAATTAGAGGTACCAGAGGTATTTGATGGATTGATTACGATTAAGAATATTGTAAGAGAGCCGGGTGAGAGAGCTAAAGTTGCTGTCGAATCCTATGATGATAGAATTGATCCAGTAGGTGCATGTGTGGGAATGAAGGGTTCTAGGATTCATGGAATTGTACGTGAGCTTCGAAATGAAAATATTGATGTAATTAACTTTACAACCAACAACCAGCTTTTGATTCAAAGGGCTTTATCTCCAGCAAAAATCACTTCAATGGAAATTGTTGAGGAGGAAGGTCGTGTGAAAGTATTTCTCAAGCCAGATCAAGTGTCTTTAGCCATTGGTAGAGGTGGAAATAATATTAAGCTCGCAGGCAGACTTTGCGGTTATGAAATTGACGTTTACAGAGATGGTGAAGTTGACATAGAAGATGTTGATCTAGAAGAATTTGCAGATGAAATAGACAGCTGGATCATTGATGAGCTGAAAGCCATCGGATGTGATACTGCGAAGTCTGTTTTGGAAATTAGTGCTGAGGACATGGTTCAAAGGACGGACCTAGAAAAAGAGACCATTGATGAAGTATTTCGTATATTAAACGCGGAATTTGAATAAATTTGGAAATCGATTGTAAATCGAAATTAGATTATGGCAGGAAGACCAA
Source organism: uncultured Flavobacteriales bacterium (assembly GCA_913051935.1). Classification (GTDB taxonomy): domain Bacteria; phylum Bacteroidota; class Bacteroidia; order Flavobacteriales_D; family Crocinitomicaceae; genus UBA952. The sequence goes on along the minus strand of CAJXCU010000067.1, from coordinate 6,841 downwards.
TTAGATTAGGTAAGGCAGCAGGTGAACTAAATGTAGGATTACCAACAATTATAGAATTTCTTAGTTCTAAAGGAATAACTATTGATACAAATCCAAATACCAAGCTTGATAAGGAGCACTATGAGATGTTGTGTGATGAATTTGCGGCAGATCAAGACCTTAAAGAAAAATCTAAAGGAGTTGTTACAAATCGTGAAAAAAGAGAATCTCTATCTATTCAGGATACTAAAAAAGAGGAGGCACCTGTTGTTAAGGAAGAACCTCACCTAAATGCGGAAGAAATCAAGCGGAAAGTTGCTGAGGAAGAATCTCCAGCCAAAGCTGATGCTGGACTAAAAGTTGTTGGAAATATCGACTTAAATGCATTGAAGCCGAAGAAGAAAGCTGAGGAAAAGAAAGCCGATACGGCTGAAATCGACACGGTCAATGAGAAAAAAGACGAGGCAGCAGCAGGAAAACCTGAACTTGAAAAAGAGCCAGAGGGCAAAAAAGAACAGGAAGAATCTTCTGAATCAGAGGAAGTTGAGACAATTAAAATCGAACGGAAAAAAATCACAGGGCCTACTGTCCTAGGTAAAATTGAATTGCCAGTCGAAAAGCAAAAAAGTGCCGGCAGTTCGAGAGCAGAAAACGCAAATAAAAGAAAGCGGAAAAGAATTAAAAAAGTTGAATCACCGCCAACTGGAGCCAAAGGCGGTAAATCGAAATTTCAATCCAATAAACCTCAGAAAGCTGAGATTTCAGAAAAAGATATTCAGAAAGAAATCAAAGATACGCTTGCGAGACTCTCTAACAAGGGAGGTAAATCTAAAGCGTCTAAAAATAGAAGGCAGAAAAGAGAAAGTGTTGCTCAGCGCCGTCAAGAAGAAATGGAGGCAGCTGAACTTCAAGAGAAAATATTAAAGCTCACTGAGTTCGTTACTGTATCCGAGCTGGCTGTAATGATGAGCATTCAGCCTACTCAGGTCATCTCAGTATGTATGTCATTAGGAATTTTTGCATCAATTAACCAAAGGTTGGATGCCGAAACCATTCAAATTGTGGCAGATGAATTTGGTTATGAAACACAGTTTGTAAGTGCGGAGGTTCAAGAATCAATACCGGTTGTAGAGGATAGTGAGGAGGACCTTATCGATAGGCCTCCAATTATTACAGTAATGGGTCACGTTGATCATGGAAAAACATCCTTGTTGGACAGAATTCGTGATGCGAATGTAACAGAAGGAGAGGCAGGAGGAATCACCCAGCACATCGGGGCATACTCTCTAGTGCTCAAAGATGGCCGTAAAATGACATTCTTAGATACACCAGGTCATGAGGCTTTTACAGCCATGCGTGCAAGGGGAGCTCAGGTCACAGATGTTGCCATAATTATTGTTGCTGCTGATGACGACGTTATGCCGCAAACCAAAGAAGCGATTTCTCATGCGCAGGCTGCAGGTGTTCCCATGATTTTTGCGATTAATAAAATTGACAAGCCCGGTGCAAGTCCAGATAAAATAAGAGAACAACTTTCGGCCATGAACATATTGGTGGAAGACTGGGGAGGAACCTATCAGTGTCAAGAGATTTCTGCAAAACAGAATTTAAATATTGAGGAACTCCTTGAAAAAGTATTATTAGAGGCAGAAATGCTCAATTTGAAAGCCAACCCAGCAAAACCTGCATTGGGAACTGTGATTGAAGCATCACTAGACAAGGGGAAGGGATATATTACGAATATGCTTGTACAAGCGGGCACTTTGAAGATTGGTGATGTACTCCTAGTGGGGCGTCACCATGGTAGGGTTCGTGCCATGCACGATGAAAAAGGGATTGCCATGAAAGAGGCTGGCCCATCACAAGCCATATCAGTTTTAGGAATAAATGGAGCGCCCAGTGCGGGTGATAATTTTAATGTCATGCTGGACGAAAAAGAAGCAAAATCTATTGCTACAAAGCGTGAACAGCTCTACCGTGAACAAGGTCTTAGAACTACCAAGCATATTACTCTAGATGAAATAGGAAGGCGATTGGCCATTGGAGACTTTAAAGAATTAAACTTAATCATCAAGGGAGATGTGGACGGTTCTATTGAAGCCCTTTCAGATGCGTTATTGAATCTATCTACACAAGAAATCCAGGTAAATATCATCCATAAAGGGGTAGGTGCAATATCTGAGGCTGATGTTAATTTAGCTTCCGCGTCTGATGCGATTATTCTTGGCTTCCAAGTAAGACCAACAATTGGAGCTAGAAAGCTTGCCGAGAGTGAGCAGATAGACATCAGACTTTATTCTATTATTTATAAAGCAATTGAGGAAATTAAGGCAGCCATGGAAGGAATGCTTTCTCCTGATATTGAGGAAAAAATCATCGGGTCAGCTGAGATAAGAGAGACTTTCGACATCACGAAAGTGGGTACGATTGCCGGTTGTTTCGTACTCGAGGGGATTATAAAGCGAAATTCTATGATTCGAATTATTCGAGATGGAATTGTTGTTCACTCAGGTGAGTTGGGCTCCTTGAAACGTTTCAAAGACGATGTGAAAGAGGTCAAGAACAACTACGAGTGTGGTTTGAATATTGATAAGTACAATGATATTGAAGTTGGCGATATCGTGGAGGCTTATGAAGAAGTTGAGGTGGCTCGAAAGCTTTAATCTAACCCTTTTTTATAGGCATACGGCTGCGTTTTATTCATTACATTTGTTGTAATCAAAAGTTAAGAATATGTTTTATTTAGGTGTTATCGGTGGTCCACAAGTTTTAATTATCGTTTTGGTAATTGTTGTATTATTTTTTGGTGGCAAAAAAATTCCTGAATTAATGAAAGGGCTTGGTAAAGGTGTCAATGAATTTAAAAACGCGTCCAAAGGTGATCAAGCCGAAAGTGAGGCAGAATCAGAAGACGAAAAAGCGTCAAAGTAAGTTTTCATGTTTAGGACGATTGCGGATATTAAACAGGCCATTGAATCTGGTTCTTCAGCAATGTCGATTGTTGAAGAAAGCCTTTCTAGAATCAACAAATTCAAGCATCTTAATGCATTTGTAGAAGTTTTTTCAGATACTGCTCGTGAGGCGGCCCTAAAAATTGATGTTAAAATAAAAAATGGAACAGCAGGTAAACTAGCCGGAGTCATTCTTGGCATTAAAGACAATATATGCTACGAAGGGCACAAAGTCTCTGCAGCCTCTAAAATCTTAGACAGTTTCCAATCACTTTACACTGCCACTGTTTTACAAAAGCTTTTAGATGAGGATGCAATTGTTATTGGTAGACTTAATTGTGATGAATTCGCAATGGGAAGCACAAGTGAAACCTCTTTTTTTGGTCCGGTAAAAAATAATATCAACTCAAATTTTGTTCCTGGTGGTTCTTCAGGTGGTTCAGCTGTTGCAGTATCATCAGGTATGTGCACGGTATCATTGGGGAGTGATACAGGCGGATCCGTTCGACAGCCCGCATCTTGGACCAATACTTTTGGATTGAAACCGACCTATGGTAGGTTGAGCCGATACGGATTAATTGCCTATGGTTCATCGTTTGATCAAATAGGAATTTTCGCAAATGATTTGAATGATGTTAAGGCCATTTTTGATTTAACTCAGGGAAGAGATTCAATGGATTCGACATCTATAGCAGCTGAGCCATTACCTTATGATAGAACTAAGCCGCTGCGCTTTGGTTTCCTGACGGAATATATGAATCATAAAGGTCTTGATGTTGAGATAAAAGAGAAAGTAAATCTTTTAAAAGGAGCTTTAGAAAAGGAAAATATTGAGGTTCATGAATTCAGTTTCCCTTACCTAGACCATTTGGTACCAACCTATTATGTTTTATCTACAGCTGAGGCATCTTCAAATCTATCTAGGTTTGATGGCGTTCATTACGGTTTCAGAAGCGGTGCTTCAAAAGGTGTGGAAGAGACGTATAAAAATTCTCGATCCGAAGGTTTTGGTGAGGAGGTTAAAAGAAGAATAATGACAGGCACCTTCGTGCTTTCACATGGGTATTATGATGCCTACTATACGAAGGCACAGAAAGTGCGGCGTTTGGCACAAAAGGCAACAAACGATATTTTTGAAAAGGTAGATGTCTTAATTACTCCAACAACAGCGTCTACTGCTTTTGAGCTAGGCTCTATTTCAGACCCAGTTCAATTGTATCTTCAAGACATATTTACAGTTCATGCAAATATTACAGGACATCCTGCAATAAGTATTCCCTTTGGCGAGCACACGAACGGTATGCCGTTTGGTCTCCAGCTCATGTCGGCTTGTAACGAAGAGGAAAAACTAATGTATTATTCAGAGGCGATTAAGAAATATTTTAAGAAATGAAAAAAAGGGTAATAATCTATTTTGTAGTGATTGCTTTTTCGGGCCTTTCTCAACCAACCAATCCTTCCAAGATAGGTGATTCCATACATAAAGACCCTTTTTTGAATACCGTTGAACAAAGTCTAAATCAATTTTATTTAGAATATGCGGGTATAGAAAATGTTGACTCGTTAAGGCAAATACTTGAATATTTACCGACCGATCTTCCGGTTTATTCAGATGAAGTTTATTGCGATAGATTGGGCGAAATGAATGAGATGAGTCCCTTTCATTTGGATTGTAACCAAAGTACACTGAGTACAATCAAGTACTTTCTTCAAAAGAGGCGAGGTTTCATTAAAGTTGTGTTGGGACGTTCTCCATTGTTCTTCGATATGTTTGAGTCTAAGCTATCTGCTTATGGTTTACCTATTGAGCTTAAATACCTTTCAGTTATTGAAAGTGGTTTAAGACCGAACGTTAAATCACGTGTAGGTGCCCTTGGATTATGGCAATTCATGTATCGAACTGGCCTATATTTTGGTCTAAAAGAAAATTCGTACATAGACGAAAGGATGGATCCAGAAAAAGCAACGGATGCCGCTTGTAGATATTTAAAAAAATTGTTTGGTATATACGGGGATTGGAACTTAGCACTCGCGGCTTATAATGCTGGTCCAGGGAATGTAAATAAAGCAATAAGGAGGTCAGGTAATAAAAAAACATATTGGGAGGTCAGGCCATATCTCCCTCAAGAGACAAGAGGATATGTGCCAAATTTTATAGCGGCAGCCTATTTGATGACCTACCACAAAGAGCACAATATCTTTCCTGTGAAACTTAATTTACATAATATCGAGACAGATACCTTGTGCTTTAAGTCTTCCATTCATATGGGCACAATTTCGAAGGTGATTGACTGGCCTTTAGAAGAAATAAAGGAGCTCAACCCTATTTATAAAACAACTTATATACCAAAGGCAGACCCTCCTTATTGTGTTACTGGGCCATATAAGAAAATTAGTTTGATCGCAGGTTTAGAGGACTCACTTATGGCACTCGAGCACTCAATATTTGGAACAGATGAGGTTCAAGTGAAACAGATTTTTGTGCAAGACTCAACATCTGGAGATACGATTCAAAAAACATTAAATATTTATTACCACAAGGTTCAATCAGGTGATGTACTAAAGTCAGTAGCCGCATACTATGGGGTAAGTTCTGACGCAATAATGAATTGGAATGGTTTGAAAACATCGAATATTTATATAGGTCAGCATTTACGCATAGAAACGGAAAAAAAAGTAACAGTTCCTAAGCCAAAACCAAAACCAACCGTAAGTCCAACATCTCGTAAGTATTATACGGTAAGAAGTGGAGATACCTTTGGTCATATTGCCGAAAAACACCGTATGTCTCAGTCGAGGCTTAAAAGGCTAAACCCTCGAGTGAATATTAATCGCATTTCAATCGGACAAAAAATCAGAATCCGATAGTATGAAAGCCCGAGGTCTTATTTTTTATTTTTTCATAGTAGCAGGAATCATTGGATGTGATGAGAAAAATTTTTCGGGGCTAAATGTTACTGGTAAAGTCGGAGAAATATTAGTGGTTTGTGATGATGCGATTTGGAAGAAGCCATTGACCCGGGAACTGGATACAGCATTGACCCAGTTTATCATGCCTTATTGGCCAGATGTTCCAACATTTGAATTGGTGCACAGAAATTCAAAAACCTTTGAAGGAGCGATTAAAAGACATCGAAATATTCTTTTTTTGACTATTGATAAAACACTTTCTGAGCCGAATGCTTTGATCGTTTCAAAAAAAGATGTCTGGGCGAATCGACAACTTGTTATAGAAATCACAGCAAAAAGTATGGAACAACTTTATGCGGTCTGTAACAATGGCTTACAGGAGGTGCATAATTTGTTTGATCAAGCTGAATGGAATCGAATTCGAAAATATTTTCGTGAAAAACAGAGTCCATATGTAAATGACAAGATTTCTAAAAACTTTGGGATTCATATTGAGCTTCCGGATGGAGCAAATATTGTTGCTTCTCAGCCTAATTTCTACCGTATAGAACTCCCAAACGCATCAAGGCCTATTGAATTCGTTGGAAGTGGACAGCAAGATGTTGGGGCAATTTACTCTGGAGTCATGATTTATCAATACCCCTATACTGATTCATCCCAAATGACCCTAACCAACTTACTTAAAGCGAGAGATACGATGCTTAAATACAATGTTCCCCACGAAACTTCTCGTTTATATATGGGAACGCAGTACACCGATTTAGTTTATCCTGAGGCTTCGGAGAGCACCAATTTCGATAAAAGTATTTCAGGTATCGAAATGCGCGGGATGTTTGTTTTCAAGGGAAAAGCGATTCATACAACAGGTGGGGCTTTTTGGTCGTTTCATTTTGTTCACCCGAAAACGAGTAAATTATTGTGTATTTCGGGTTACGTTGATGCCCCTTCTACCACGAGTTGGACGCATTCATTGAGAGAGATTGAAGCGATTTGGAAAAGCG
>CAJXCU010000066.1 GCA_913051935.1 uncultured Flavobacteriales bacterium | reverse complement strand
ATTCGATAACAGCTGAAAGGGAAAATTAATTTAAACCGTCGATTTCTACTTATTAGGAATTCTGATCATTAGTTGAAAAGTGTTATCTCCAAAATTCCCAAGAGATGAAAGTCCGTTTGTTAAAAATGTATATTGGTATGCAAAGCTATATCTATCTAAAAAACTAATCGAGAGATTGGCCCCGATACGTGCGTTTGGGCTGTAAACGAGACCAACATTAATAAAATTATTATAGGAAATATTCAAATTAAATTGTGAAGCAACATTTATAAAATCTGTACTCAGCAACATTTGAGGAAAGAGCTGTAAAGAAGAATTCAAATTAAATAAGTATCTAAAATGAGCATTTAAAACTGGTGCCGGATCGTAAAATCCCGCATCATTAGTTTCCTTAGAAAAATGAGAAATAGTAAATTGGTTTAGGGAGATACCCGTAAAAATTTTTTCATTCAAATAGGCCAAACCAAAATCTGTATTCAAAGATACACCTCTATAATTATCATAAGGAACGGGAGGAATAGCCTCTGACCAATCGATTTGATGCGTTTGAAAATTTATTGCGGTCCCAAATGATAACTTAGACCCATCATTTAAACTGAGCTGGTAGTTGTAACTTCCTTTGATGTATTGAGACCTCATAAAGCCAATATGACTATATCGATAAAATAGCCCAGCGCCATGCTGCTTAAAGTTTGTATTATAAATTCCTAGCAGAGTCCCAGGAGACGACGCCCAATTAGAATTTAAACTAAGTTTATAGTGCAACAATCCTTCGTGTTTATATTGTATGCCTGACGTCGCGGGGTTGATTGCAGATAGGGTATTCCAATATAGGGAAGTCTCCTCGCCTTGTTGAGCATAAATCATGTTCAGCGATGAGGTTATCATTACTGTGAAAAACAAACGTAACATAATGGAGTGTTTGGTGTGTAAAATAGTTTAAAGCTTTATAAATATAATTCATAAAATAGTATATCCCAAACTATGTGTAAATTGCAAAACGCTATTGTATTGAAATTTTAAAACCTCATGAAAAAATTTATTTTAGGTTTTCTATTAATTGGCATTGGTTTTATTGTGGTCTATGTCTATAACCTAGGTCTACGACCTGTCCGGACCTACCCCACTTTCCCAATAAACTCACTGGCAAATGCCGCGTCTGTAGATGACAGCATTCTATTACGTGAGGTTGTCGTTGTAGGTAACAATTGGGACGGTGTTATAACTATTTTCGATCCAAAAACCTTTCAAATTATAAAAAAAATAAGTGCAATACCCGATCGAGAAGAGCGATTTGAAGAAATCTATTCTGGACTAAAACGAAGCATTAGCGCAGGATTTATTCGAGAATTTATTGGCGAAGGAAATGATCAATTGGTAGATGACATGTTCACCTCCAATGATGGGAGATACATCTATGCATCAAGACCAAGTTTTGCAGATGTTGTCGCGATAGATGTGAATTCTGGAGAAATTGCCTGGCGAACACCTGTTGAAGGGCTTAGGGCTGACCACTCAGCAATTTCTCCTGATGGAAAAACATTCTTAGTTTCTGCCTCAACCGCTAAAAAGGTTCATGCTATTGATCTTTCAACAGGTAAAATTGTTGGTGGATTTGAATCCGGAGATCAGCCTCATGAAAATACATACTCTGAAGATGGAAAAAGAATTTACCACGCAAGTATTGGTAAAGTTTTCATTGCATCCCCCAAACTTGACTTTTTAAAAGGTGACCGTTGGCTACAAATCGTTGATGCCGAAAGTTATGAGGTGATTCGGAGAGTAGATATGAAGGAAAAACTAGAAGAAGCTGGCTTTGCGTGGATTGACAGAGCTGTTCGGCCTATGGCTATTACAAAAGATGAAAAATTTGCTTACCTCCAGATTTCATTATTTCATGGTTTTTTTGAGTACGACATTGTTAACGACATGCTTACTCGTAGATTAGAGCTACCTATCCCGGAAGCCAATAAGGATATGGCCTTAGGAGACCATGTCCTAAACTCAGGTCACCACGGTATTGCACTAAGTGGAGATGACCAAACGATTTGCGTGGCGGGCACTATGGACGGCTATATTGCAATTGTAGACCGAACGTCCTTTGAATACAAAACCATCAAACTTTCTAACAATCCAAAAGAGGCCAAGCCCTATTGGGTCACATCAAGTAAAGACGGTAAAAAAGCTTATGTGTCGATTAGTGGGCTTGATAAAGTTTCAGTCGTGGAATACTCCACTGGAAAGGTTGTCGCCGAGGTGCCTGTGGGGAATCATCCTCAAAGGGTCAGAAATGGTCAGCTTCGTCTAAAATATTAATCCTATAAACTTCTTTAATCGTTACCGTAAACCGCAAAAAACAAGCCCGGTGAGCAACACTATTTTTTTATTAAATTAGGGGCTACTTACTTAAAAAAACCAATGAAAAACATTATCCTACTTACAGCTGTACTTGCCTTTATTTTCAATTTTAATAGCGTTCAAGCACAAGATAAAAAAGAAGACAAGGTCTCCGTTAAATCCGCTCTGAATGGATTTAAATTCAGAAGTTTGGGCCCAGCTTTTATGTCGGGAAGAATCGCCGATATTGCTATTGACCCAGAAAATGAAAACATTTGGTATGTAGCCGTTGGCTCTGGCGGTGTTTGGAAAACAACAAACGCAGGAACGACTTGGACTCCGCTAACAGACAACATGCCCTTCTATTCTACAGGTTGCATTACGATTGACCCTAACGATAACGCATCGATTTGGCTTGGAACCGGAGAAAATGTTGGTGGCCGCCATGTAGGAATTGGACACGGAATTTACCACAGTGCTGACGGAGGTAAAACATGGGTCGAAAAAGGGCTAAAGAAATCAGAACACATCTCTAAAATCATTGTTCACCCATCAAATGCCAATACGCTTTGGGTTGCTGCGCAAGGGCCACTATGGAGCCCTGGTGGAGAGAGAGGTTTGTTCAAAAGTAAAGATGGAGGTACAACTTGGAAAAACACTTTAGAGGTCAATGAATGGACCGGTGTTACTGATCTGGTTATTGACCCAAGAAATCCAAATGTTTTATACGCCGCCACTTGGCAAAGACACAGAAATGTAGCTGCACTTATCGGAGGAGGACCAGGAACTTGCATTTATAAAAGCACCAACGGGGGTGACTCTTGGGTTAAGATTAACAAAGGGCTTCCAAGTGCAAACATGGGCAAAATAGGGCTCGCGATTTCTCCGATGAAACCAGATGTCCTTTATGCCGCCATTGAATTAGAAAGAAAAAAAGGAGCGGTATACAGAACTGAAAATGCTGGTGCCAGCTGGAACAAAATGTCAGAAACAGTCTCGGGTGGAACAGGACCACACTACTACCAAGAGCTCGTGGCCTCGCCGCACGTGTTTGACAAAATTTATTTGATGAATGTGCGCGTACTCGTCTCTGAGAATGGTGGTAAAAAATTCTACACCATGACTGAAAAAAGTAAGCATTCAGACAACCATGCGCTTACCTTTAAAAAAGACGATCCGAACTACATGCTTGCTGGCTCTGATGGAGGTATCTATGAGTCTTTTGACAACTCTAAAACTTGGAAATTTGTAGGCAACCTTCCCGTTACACAATTCTATAAACTCGCCGTCGACGATGCCGAACCTTTTTATAACATCTATGGAGGGACCCAAGACAACAGCACACAAGGCGGCCCCTCAAGAACTGTAAGAAGAAATGGGATTACCAATGGAGACTGGGAAATTGTTCTTGGTGGAGACGGTCATCAGCCAGCAACTGAGCCAGGAAATCCCAATATCGTCTATGCCCAATCTCAAGAAGGATATATCCACCGAATAGACCGAACGAATGGCGAGACAGTAAACATAAGACCACGCGCAGGAATAGACGAACCCTATGAAAGATTTAATTGGGACTCCCCTATTTTGGTCAGTCACCACGATCCAAAGAGAATTTTCTTTGGTTCTCAGCGGGTGTGGAAATCAGAAAATCGAGGAGATAGCTGGAAAGCCATATCAAAAGACCTCACCAAAAATCAAGAGCGACTTTCCCTTCCAATTATGGGCAAGGTACAAAGCTTCGAAAACGCCTGGGATGTTTACGCAATGTCAACCTACAACACCATCACCTCACTGACAGAGTCTAAACTAGACGAAAACGTACTTTATGCAGGAACCGATGATGGCATTATTCAGATGACCAAAGACGGAGGCGCAAGTTGGACAAGAATGACAGTTGACAAGCTCCCTAATTCACCATCTACTGCCTTTGTAAACGACATCAAAGCAGATTTACATGACGCGAATACAGTGTACGTTGCACTAGACAATCATAAGTACGGGGACTTCCAGCCTTACCTATACAAAACAACAGATGGTGGTAAAAAATGGACTTGCATTACCGAAGGGATTCCGGACGGAACCCTCGTTTGGAGAATTGTTCAGGACCACATCAATCCTAAGCTCTTGTTTTTAGGTACAGAATACGGCGTATATGTGAGCCTCAATCAAGGAGAAAAGTGGCACAAGTTTTCTAGCGGACTCCCAACAATTCCTGTTCGAGACTTGGCGATTCAAAAAAGAGAAAACGATTTGGTGCTGGCAACCTTTGGAAGAAGTTTTTATGTGCTCGATGACTACAGTGCATTAAGGTCGATTAATGAGGAAACTGTTGCTAAAGAAGCTGTCTTGTTTAAGCCCAAAACAGCACTTCAATACAACCAAATGTACGGAGGCTCAGGAAGTAGTGGAGGTGCAACCTTTAAAGCAAAAAATCCACCATACGGCGCTGTTTTCTCTTACTATTTAAAAGAGGGACATACCTCTAAAAGGGCGAAAAGACAACAATCAGAGACGGCACAAAAAGCAGATCGATCGCTGCTTAAAAAGTTGAATAAAGCAGGGTACAAGACACCAGGAAGTATCCTCGACGAGGACATTGAGACGCTCGCGGAAAAAACAGAAATCGAAGAGAAAAAACTAAAGAAGCTGGTAAAAATTTTAAACGAACAAAAAAGCAAAGACATCCCCTTCCCAGGCTGGGAAGCTTTAGATGCTGAACTAAACGAGTCAAAACCAGAAATCGTGCTGGTCATAAAGGATGAGAGCGGACAGACAGTTGAGCAGCTTTCAGCACCTTACAAAAAAGGCATAAGTCGTGTTAGCTGGGGATTAAACACGAAGCTTACAACTGCAGTTAAAGCGTCGGCAAAAAGGGATTATTCCTCAATTCAAAAAATGGCAGCACCCGGAAAATATACAGTTTCCATGTATAAAAGAATCGATGGTACACTCACAGATCTGGGTCAAAAAGAGTCGTTTGAAGTGAAGCGCATTCGAAAAAACACCCTGACCAATCCGATGGCAAGTGAACACGAGGCTTATTATGCCGCTATTGCTGAGCTTACAAAAAAGGTCACCATCTATGAGCATAAGTTTGACAAAGCAAATACACGTGTAAAGGCTTACCAAAAAAGTTTAAGCTATATTCAGGGTGAACGCACAGCGCTCACAAAAGAGGTGTATGATTTGACCGATACCATGAATGCGTTAGAAAGAGAAATTGGCGGAAGCCCATCTAAGGCCGAAATTGGTGAGAAAGATAATGTTTCACTGAGCAGCAGGCTTTACAATTCAAGGGGTGGATGGTATCCCAACTCCTATGGACCGACGGAGCTTCACATGAAAAGTTTCGAAGTGGCAACACTACTTTTTGAGCGTTTACAGCCAAAAATCGATACCTTTATTGAAAAGGTGGATGTCATAGGAAAGCAGCTTGAGGAAGCTGGTGCTCCTCTCATTCTTGATTAAAACAATCGCTCATTGATTAGAGTTTGTAAGATCGATTTAACTTTAAATTTTAAGTTTTTATGAGGTTCCTTGTTATTTTTCTGTTAATGTCAAGTCTATCATTAGGCCAAAATAAAGTTACATCTGAAAAACCCATTTTAAATAGAAACATCATTTCAGGTAATATTGGCTCGTTTATAATTGCACACAACGCAGGGATTACTTATGATAGAATTCTTCCAAATTTCCTTTTGAAAAAATATAAGAAACTTCAGTCTGTTTTTTCATTAAGCCTTAACGGCCATTATACTGAATATTATTTCTATGGAAAAACTCTAGAAAGAGTAATAATTCCTTATGCTTCATATGGTGTAATCTATACTCCTAATAATCAAAAAAATGAAAATAAAAACCATTTGGAAATGAATTTTGGACTAGGACTTGCGTACAATACAGGAAGCAGCGACGGATCCAATTATGACGAAACTTCTGGCATAAAGCCTGTTTTTAGGTTCGGTTATCGGTATCAAGCTCCTCAAAAAGGATTTGTTTTTAAAGTGGGTATGGGAGCTCCTGAACTATTCCATCTTGGTTTTGGGATTTCTTTCTAATTAAGTTTAGAATGAATAATGAATTTAAAACTATAAAACGTGAAAAATAAAATAATCACCCTACTCGTGCTTCTGCTCGGCTTTCAGTCATGCCAAATCGCACAAAATAGCGAACTTTTTACCATCTATTTGGTGAGGCATTCAGAAAAAGAGTTGGCTTCTGAAAACGAATCCGATCCACCCCTAACCAAATGTGGAATGCAACGCTCAGAAAGTCTTAGCGCTTTTCTAGATGATGTGAAATTGGAAGCAATTTATAGCACGGACTATAAGCGGACGATAAATACGGCGCTACCTACCGCAAATGCTAAAGAGCTCCAAATTAAAAAATACGACCCGAGAGACCTTGACGGGCTTTCAAGATTGCTACTCGATGCAAAAAAAGATGCGCTCGTTGTTGGCCATAGCAATACAACGGGTGTTTTAGCAGGCCTATTAATTGGGGAAGAAATCGGCGAAATAGATCTTGATATTTATGACCGAATTTACCAAGTTGTTGTAAGTGAAAAAAATGGACGTATGCATCTTTTACATTCTCCTTTCACTTGTAAGGACTGACTGCTCTGGCAACTCAAATTAACTGACCACGTCGTTAATATGGAATCCTTGTGCATGAAATCCAGTGTCGTTTTGTTTACCTCACTAGCGCCTATTGCCGTTATTCAACGATAATTTGGTTGGGTCAATGTAGCAATACAGGAAACATTCGTACCTTGTGGCTCTATACTTAAGCCTAAAAACTATTATGCCCACTATGAAACATTTTTTACTTCTTCTAATTACACTATCCTTAAATTTCTCTTTTGCTCAGAATGTCCCCATCGACAATTATTCAGTGAATAACTATGGGCAAGTACAGCTATCGATACAAGCAGAAGCAGGTAAATATTATATCCTTCATGCCCAACATAGCCCCACCTACAACTGGGCGGTGTCGATGACCATTGGCGTGAATGGGACCATGTCTATTTCATCGCCGGGAGGGGCATACCCGCTAGAGAACTATAACATTACCGAGCATAGCATAGCAAGTCCCGATGATTATGATGGTGATGGAATCGATGATTACACAGAGTTCAATAATATGCCAACAGATGCACCTTTCAATAATGCATATGCGATTGCATTTGAAGATGGAACAACATCCATACCCGATGCAGAAACTTTTATGGATTTAGCCACTGTACAAAATGTTGGTTGGGCACCATTTCTAGACGGGCAATTGTATGTTAAATTCGGAATATTAGACCGAGATACCCCTGAACCCAAAGTTTATTTTATCAATAGCAATACCCACATCATTCATGCTTATTTTTGGGATGCCATTGATGCAAATGTCACAGGAGACGATGCATCTGGGGAGATTGTTTTTAACCCCAACACCATTACACCTGGTGGAGTTATCGGTACATACTCTTTCAACTTTTCATTTGGTGATGCCTATAATTTTGAGCAAACCCAAAGAAACTATGAATTGCTAATGGCCAACATGCCATTCCTTCAAAATAACATGAATCATTTCATTGGACAAAATGACGAAAACAACCACCTAAATAATTATGCTGACGAATTTGAAGGCTCATTGATTGATGTTGTTCTAGAGTCTGAAGTTTTTGCAGATGTCAATTACATCCCCTTTCATGAGGCAGAGGGTTATGGCTTTTTTAAGCACATGACAGACCTAAATGAGACCCCGGGAAGTAGAGACATTGTGCTCTATGATGCCTTACCAAATTCATTACCACGCGTGGGGGGAATTATGACCTCGGTCATCCAAACACCTCTATCCCATGTAAACCTCAGAGCCATCCAGGATAATGTACCCAATGCATATATTTCAGATCCTTTGTCAATTGACTCCATTGCGAATTTGCTGGGAAACTACATCTATTATAAGGTAGAGAACGAGACCTTTGAAATTCGACAAGCCACCTTAGACGAGGTGAACGATTGGTATGAGGACTTGAGGCCTACAGAGCCTCAAATACCTATAAGAGACCTAAGTATTACCAACATCAAGCCATTGGATTCAATTGAGTTTTCCATGTCCACGGCATTCGGCGCAAAATGCTCCAACGTGGCAACAATGAGAAGCTTTGGTTTCCCTGAAGGAACGATTCCAGACGGATTTGGAATCCCTTTTTACTATTACCATGAGTTTATGCTGTTTAACAATTTTTACGAAGAAGCACAGGTCATGATTGACAATCCTACCTTCCAAAACGACATTAATTTTAGAACAGAAAGGTTAAAAGATTTTAGAAGAGACATTAAAGACGCACCTATGCCCCAATGGATCATGGATGATTTACAGGACATGCATGACGACTTTCCTGAAGGCACTGCAGTAAGGTGTCGATCAAGCACGAACAATGAGGATTTACCAGGGTTCAGTGGAGCAGGACTATACACCTCTAAAACGCAACATCTCGATGAAGGACACATCTCTAAATCCATCAAACAGGTTTATGCAAGTATGTGGAATTTTAGGGCATATGAAGAAAGAGACTTCTATCGAGTCGATCACTTTATGGCTGCAATGGGCGTGCTATGCCATCCAAATTTCCAAGAAGAAAAATCAAACGGTGTTGGAATCAGCATTGACCCTATCTATGACACACAAGGAACATTTTATTTAAATACTCAGGTTGGAGAATCCTTGATTACCAACCCAGACCCGAATTCCGTTCCTGAAGAAATATTGTTGTATGAAGACCCAACCCAAGGAGGGGGGTACCTCGTCTTGAGACTCTCCAATCTAGTCAATCCAGGTGAACTTGTCATGGATGTTGAATACCTCGACCAGATGAGAGAATATCTTTCTGTAATCCATGATGAATTTGAAATTCTATATGACGTGGTTGGTGCAGAAGGTTTTGGCATGGACATAGAATATAAAGTAACAGCGCAAGATCAATTGGCCATTAAACAAGCAAGACCATGGGTTTCTTTTTGGGCAGACATCAATGGCGATTATGATTTAGGTCTAACCGAATTTGTAGCGCCTCAAGCATCTGCAAGCCTAGGAAGTAATGAGCTGGTTTCTGTGAATGTTGCAAACCAGGGCTTAAACGATATGAGTGATTTTGACATACAATTATTGGTCGATGGGCAAGCTGTTGAAACAATTTCAATTTCGCAAACCATTCAGCCTTTTAGTGATGCAGACTTTCAATTTTCTACACCGCAAGATTTCTCAAGCTTTGGGGATTATGACCTCACCGCTATTTTAAGCCATGAAGATGATGAATACGGAAACAATGACACGTTAAACTTTGTGCTCAGTAAGGTATATGAGTTTGATGGAGCCATTTCAATGGGTGATTTAAGTGTGGTTTGTGATGAGGACGTTGAACTTGATGTAATCATCGGCAATGAAGGAGAAGCTACAATTACGAGCGTCATGCTGGAAGTGATTGTCAATGGAGCAGTCGTAGACCTCATCAATGCTACGGTAAATATACCATACCTCGATCAAGACATTGTAACAATAAGTATTGATGAGAACTTGCAAGCAGCCAACAACAATATAACGGTTAGTTTATTGAGCATCAATGGACAATTGGATGGTGATTTGACAAATAACTCTGTGTCCACGATTACCAACTTAGATTCAAATTATGACATCGTCACGCTTATGATTAATCCTGATAATTATCCTGGAGAAACATCGTGGGAAATATTTGATGCAAACAATGTCCTTATAACCAGCGGGTCTTTACCGAATGGTGATTTCTACTCGGAAGACATCTGTGTAGATTATGAATCCTGTTACTCCTTATATTTTTATGACTCCTATGGAGACGGAATTTGTTGTGGGTATGGGATTGGTGACTTTCAAGTCGTAAATTCAGCTGGAGAACAGCTTGTGGTGAACGACGGTGATTTCGGCTCTGAGGCCATTGAGGCATTCTGCCCAAATGGAACTGGATGCGATATTGACGCAACCGTAAATGTGACACATTCCTCCTCACCGCTTGCCAATGATGGAGCAATTACAATCAATACAATTTCTGGTTTGAGCCCATTTGAATATAGTATAAACGGTGGCCAATCTTTCCAATCTTCTAATTCCTTTAGTGATTTACCCACCGGTAGTTATGTAGTAATTGTTCAGGGGGGAGTTGAGGATTGTCTCTATGAAGAAACCGTTGTGGTTCAGGCATGTGAATTATCTAGTGTCAATATCAACTCAATTGATGCATCCTCTGTCGTATCGACAGATGGTTCGATCGAAATTACACCAACTTCAGGAACAGGGCCATACCTATACAGCATCGATGGAGGACAAAACTTTGAAACCTTCAACTTCTTTGAGAACCTTCCTGTAGGGCCCTATAATGTTGTTGTACAGGATGCATCCAACATTTGTTCTTACGAAGAAGTTGTGCCCATTGAAGTTGAACCCTTAGGATTGGATAATGAATTCTTGTCGAACAAAATTGTGGTATATCCAAACCCAACAAGTAATGAATTTACAATAGAGATTGAGTCGATTTCTGCGCTATCAGAGGACATAAGTTTCGAAATTTATGACCCTACCGGAAGAACGATTCACAGTGGTTCTATATCTAAGGAGGGGAGCGGAAAAACAATAATATCCTTAAATGAAAATGTCCCGGGAACCTACTTTATAAAGTGTGCCAACCAATCATATGAAAGACATTTTAAAGTAATCAAGCTCTAAGTTTTTCTTCATAAAAGGCCAACATTCTGCAATTGCCATGATTTTTAAGGGTCGTACTCAGAAAGAAACGTATTACGTTTATTTCCTTGGTCAGTAAAAACAGATTATTCCGTGCAACTAAAAGGAATAAAACTGCGTTTTACTTCTAAGAAACAACTCAGAAATAAACGTAATACGTTTATTCCCTCGTTGT
>CAJXCU010000065.1 GCA_913051935.1 uncultured Flavobacteriales bacterium | reverse complement strand
TTTGGATAGTTTTCATCGATCTCTTCACATTCTTTTTTTAAGATTGGATCGCCATATGCTACAATAGGTAAAATCATGGAATTATTTTGTGCAAAAATAAACTTTTCAGCTAACTAATTGAGTTTAGGTAATCCTGAAGAATGATGGTGGCACTCATTTGATCAATTATGCCTTTTTGCTGTCGTTTTTTCTTGGATGCTACTTGAATTAAGGTTTTCTGAGCAATTTTAGAGGTCATCCTTTCATCAAATAATACAATTTTTAGCTGCGGAAACTCTTTTTCCAAGGCCAGCTTTAAGAGTCTCACATTCGGAGTGATATCGGTATCCGCTCCATTCAAACCCAATGGAAAACCCAAAACCATGGTCTCAATATTTTCTGAAAGAACAAGTTCTTTCAGGAATTGCATTAGCTCCGAGGATGCAACTGTTTTCAAGGGTGTTGCAATGATACCGAGTTCATCTGAAATAGAAATCCCGGTGCGTTTTAAACCAAAATCAATTCCAATCGCTTTACTCATGAAACAAAAGTATAAAATAGATTAGAATCAATTCATTACACTTTTTACACTTTTAACATATTTAAAGTTTCCTATGTAACTATTTTTCTTATTTTTGCACCGTGAATTCAAAACAAACAGAATTATTGGAGCGTTCGGCTCAGCTTTTTATGAAGCTCGGTATTCGAAGCGTCACCATGGACGACATGGCGAATCATCTAGGCATTTCAAAAAAAACACTATATAACCACTTTACCGACAAGAGCCAGCTGGTAAGAGAAATTATTAAGCGCAGAATAGCACAAGATCAAGCAGTTTGCCGCTCTTTCGCCGTTCAGTCCATTAATGCGATTGATGAGTTGATGCATATGTCAAAATTTGTCATTGAATCTCTTTCTTCCATAAATACTACTGTCTTTCATGATCTAAAAAAAAGCCATCCAGATGCATGGAAAATGACAGAGGAGCATCGATTTGGATTTGTATACAATCAATTCTTCGATAATCTTCAACGCGGAATAGATGAAGGCTTATATAGAAAAGAAATACACAAAGAAATTTATGCCAAACTACATGTTGTAAATATTGATGCGATCATCAATGGCACCATCTTTCCATGGCCTGAATTTAAGTTTGAATCAGTATTCATAGAAACCTTTCGCATTTATATTCGAGCAATAACAAATGATCAAGGCTTAAATTATTTTAAAACTCACCTATTAAATAACTATAAATGAAATCTCTTGTATCCATTTTAACAATTGTACTCATTTCAAATGTCAACGCACAAATTGGGCGTAGTTTTTCACTGTTGGAAGCAAAAGAATACGCATTAAAAAACCATGTGAAAATATCAAATGCATCCTTAGAATATGATAAAGCAGTGCATCAAAAGAAGGAGTATTTGGCAGCGGGTATGCCTGAAGCAAATATTACTGGCGCTTTTAATCAGTTTTTAAACTTACCCGTGCAGGTGCTACCGATTTCTTTTTTTAACCCAGGAGCCCCTGAGGATGAAGTGGTGGCATTTAGAGCAGGAACTGAATTTAATTCGAATGCAAGCCTTCAGGTAAATCAACTTTTATTTGATGGTTCTTACTTCGTCGGAATTGAAGCTTCAAAGCTACTTATTGAGCTACAGAATATTCAACAAACTCGAACCAAAGAAGAGGTTTTATTTTCCGTAATAGACGCCTATCACATTGCATGCGTTGCAGAAGAAAACTTAGCCTTTGCCGATTCAATATACCAAATAACCGCGGACCTTGAAACCAAGCAAAAATCTTATCTCGAATTAGGCGTAATAACTAACGAGGAAATAGATCAGATGACGTATGCAGTTTTAACTGCTAAAAACGCGTTTGAAAATGCTGAATTACAAACCAGTAATGCATTGGCTTTATTAAAGTATTCAATGAGTTTTCCTCAAGACTCTGCACTGACTTTATCCAATACATTAGATGAGCTTGACCAAGAGGCATCACAGATATCCATAGGCTCAATTGAAGACAATTCACTTTTACCGTTGCTTCAAACCCAAATAGAGCTATCCGAATGCAACGTACGCAATAACAAGGCTGGTTACTTACCCTCTTTTTCTGCATACTTTCAGCAAAGCTATAATGCCTACAGAACATCTTTCGATTTTTTTCAGGACAAGCCATGGTATTCCCAAACCAATTGGGGATTACAAATGAAAATTCCAGTTTTTGCTAGCGGTAAAGGTCAAGCGGTAGTAAAGCAGTCAGAGATTCAGCTCATGCAGGATCAAAATAACTTTGAATTAACCAAACAAGGGCTAAAACTTCAGGAAATACAGCTCAAAAACACACTGGCGTCTGCACTCAAGAAAAGATCACTGCAAAAAGAAAATAGTGCATTGGCGGAAAGAATTTATCGCAATGCCATGAAGAAGGAAGCGCTAGGTAACGGCAGCAATGTAATGGTTACCCAAAAGCTAAACCAAGTAATGATCGCGCAGGCTGAATATACGGCAAGCCTAATTGATGTTTACAGAAGTAAAATTGAACTTGATAAACTATATAATAAACTGAATTTAAACTAATACCCTAATGAAAAAGACACTCATTTTCGGAATCCTATTATTCTCTCTTTATAGCTGTGGCAATGAAGAAAATAATGATATTAAAAAAGAGGAAAAGGTTGAAAAACAAGCCACCCAGCTTCCTTTAGTGCAAACAAATAAAGCAAAGAAAAAAGGATTTATTCATAAAATATCCATTCAAGGTAGTATTGAAAGCACACAGGATATTTTGTTGAATACCGAAATGTCAGGAATTATCAATGAAGTCAGCGTATCTGCAGGAGACCGAGTGAAAGCAGGGCAAATACTTATATCAATGGATGCAGCACTCATAAATGCTAACATCCAAGAATTAATCTCACAGCTTGAATTTGCTCGATATATGAGAGACAAACAGGTCGCCTTATTCGAGCAAGAACTGGGTTCTGAATTCGATAAAAAAAGTGCGGAAAATCAGGTTACATCTCTAGAGTCCAAACTCAATACGCTAAATATTCAGCAATCTAAAATGATTGTCAAAGCACCATTTGACGGTACAATCGACCAAGTTTTTGCAAAAAGAGGACAACTTGCTGCACCGCAAATGCCCCTAATGAGACTTGTAAACACTGAACAAACAGAAGTCGTTGCATCAGTATCCGAAAAGCATTTTAAAAATATAAGAAAAGGTACTTCACTTAAAATAAACTTTCCCAACTATGATCTATCGCCTATCGAGTCGGTTGTTAGTAGCGTAGGTAGCTTCATAGAACCTACAAACCGAACATTTACCATTAGAGCAAAAACCACCAATAAGCAGGGGCTAATGCCCAATATGCTTGCAGAACTCGAAATCATAGATTTTAATGTTGACTCGGGTTTGGTTGTCTCGTCAAAAAGCATCCTCAAGAATGCAAAGAATGAAGATTACCTGTGGACCTTAGAACAGACAAAAAAGGGAACCTACAAAGTCGAGCAGGTCTTTGTAAATAAACTTAAGGTATACCAAGGAGAAGCCCTTATTGAGAATAATCAAAAGATATCGGATGGCATGCTCATCATAGAGGGTGGTGCACGTGGAATTACCAAAAAAGATTTAGTTCGAATCAAGTAAAATAAGAAACATGAGTAGCAATAAAGGATTCGGTCTTACCACATTATCGGTCAATAATACTAAAACGGTGTTTTTAATCGCCATTGTTATTGTCATTGGAGGAATGCTAGCCTACCAATCAATGCCAAAAGAGAATTTTCCAGAATTGAAAATCCCAGAAATATATGTAGGTATTGCAAAACCTGGATCATCTCCCAAATACATGTCAGAGAAAATTTCTCAGTCCATTGAAAAGGAAATAGGAGGCATCAAGCTAGTAGATGAAATCAATTCCAATTCAGTGCATGGGTACACGACTGTAAGGGTGAAATTTGACTTTAAAATGCCTGTAGATGAGGCGCTCAGTAAAGTGAAGGATGCTGTTGATAAGGCAAGAACAAAAAGTGACTTTCCAAAGCTTTCGGTTGAGCCTAATATTTTTGAGCTAGACCCTTCCAAAATGCCTATTTTAAATATTAACCTTAGGTCAGAAAACGCAGCTGTGCTAAAGGAAGTTTCTGAGGAGCTTGAAAAGCAGCTAGAAGAGCTTCCTGAGATTAGTGAGGTTGATATTCGCGGTCTTCCTTTACAGGAGATGAGAATCGAGGTCGACCCGATCAAGGCACAAGCCGTTAATGTGACCCTCGGTGATATTGAAAATGCTGTGAATGCAGAAAATCAAACCATACCTGGAGGTGAGCTATTAATGGACGGAATACGAAAAACCATTCGCATTGAGGGAGAATATAAAAGTGCAGATGAGTTAAAGCGTACGGTTATTCGACAGGATGACTTTCTACCCGTGTACCTCGAGGATGTTGCAAACGTATTCTTCGGGAATGCGGATACCACATCATTTGCCAGGGAATTTGGTACATCTGTAGTTATGCTTGACGTTAAAAAACAGGGGGGCGAGAACCTACTCGTTGCATCGGATAAAATAAATAATATCATCGCCGAGTCACGAAAAAATGGAGCAATACCCAAAAGTGTTTCTGTTTCACTGACCAATGATCAGTCTAATGTTACCAGAGATATGGTTTCTAATCTAGAAAACTCAATCATTCTCGGAATCATATTAGTTGTAGGAGTACTGCTCTTTTTCCTAGGATTAAGAAATGCCATTTTCGTAGGTATAGCAATTCCGCTATCCATGCTGATGTCATTTTTGATATTAAACTCCATGGGAATCACCCTAAATGTAATGGTACTATTCTCTCTAGTAATTGCTTTGGGAATGCTTGTCGACAACGGAATCGTTATTGTTGAAAATATCTACCGCTACATGGATGAAGGCAATACTTCCTACAAAAGTGTTGTTCAGGGTGTTGGCGAGGTAGCATGGCCTATCATTTCTTCAACAGCGACAACCGTCGCTGCTTTTGTTCCTCTTGCTTTATGGCCGGGAACAATTGGAGAATTCATGAAGTTTCTACCGATGACCTTAATGATTGTTTTGGCATCCTCTCTGTTTGTAGCATTGGTGATCAATCCCGTACTGGCTGTTACCTACATGAAAGTAACGCAGAGCCAACCCAATAAAAAGAAAATCCTAATCACCTCAATGCTCATGACTACCTTGGGTATTTTCTTTATCGTTTTTGGTTGGGTGACCCTCGGAAACTTTACGGCCTTCATTGGAATCTTAACCTTGGTAAACTTATTTCTATTCATACCTGGTACTAAGCTTTTTCAGAATAGATTTCTTCCGAGACTAGAAAGATTTTACGAGCGGTTTCTGCGATTCGCAATGCACGGTAAAAAACCAATTCTATTTTTATTTGGAACCATATTGCTGCTTTTTTTATCTCTCGGTTTATTTAAAGTGTTTCCACCCA
This sequence comes from uncultured Flavobacteriales bacterium, assembly GCA_913051935.1. Taxonomy (GTDB): domain Bacteria; phylum Bacteroidota; class Bacteroidia; order Flavobacteriales_D; family Crocinitomicaceae; genus UBA952. The sequence continues at coordinate 6,121 of CAJXCU010000065.1, read as the reverse complement.
AGGTGGAATTTTTCCCCAATAATGAGCCACAATATGTAAATATCTTTATTTCTCATCCGATTGGAACCGATATTGGTGTGACAAATGAAACCACCTTATTGATTGAGGATGACTTAAATAAAATCCTCGGTGATTACATGGATGCAGATGATACCACAGGAATTCCGAAGGATGAGCGTTTGATAAAGTCAATCATTTCGCAAGTTGGTGAGGGAACAAGTGATCCTGCTAGAGGGGTATCCATGGGCAACACACCTCACAAAGCAAGGATAACAGTGAATTTTTGCGAATTTCAATTTAGAAAAAAAATAAAAACCTCAGAAGTATTGAAAGAGATTCAGTCAGGGTTAAAAGGAAAATACAATGCGGACATAGAAATCACTGCGGCGAAAAATGAATCAGGCCCTCCACAAGGCGCACCAATCAACATAGAAATTACAGGAAGAGGAGAATACAAAGAGCTTATCGCAGCTGCCGAGGGCATAAAAACATACCTTGACAGGAAAGGTATTGACGGTGTTGAAAAATTAAAGCTAAATGTAGATGCGAATAGACCTGAAATACCCATTAAGGTTGACCGTGACCAAATCCGCAAACTGAATGCCTCCACCTATCAGGTTGGGATGGCAATCAGAAAGTCACTGTTAGGACAAGAAATTTCGACGTACACTGTTGATGAGGAATCACATGATATTGTTGTGAGGTTCGATGGCAATAATCGATATGATTTCAATGCACTTTTAGACCAAAGATTGGTTTTCAGAAATAATAAAGGTAAGCTCATGAATATCCCTGTACGATCAGTGATTGAGACACCTGAAGAAAGTACGAGCTATTCGGCCGTCGTTCGAAAAGATCAAATTCCGCTCGTTAGCATTACTTCAAATGTCACAGAAGGATTCAATGCAAACGAAGTAGTAAAAGCCATGAAGGAGGAGCTAGAATCTTTTGAAAAGAAGAAAACTCTTTCCGAGAATATCAATTATCGCTTTGCAGGTCAACAAGATGAGCAAGCAAAAGAAATGGCATTTTTAACGAAGGCATTAATGATTGCATTATTCCTAGTGCTTTTAATTATCGTTTCACAATTTAACTCGTATTCAGCCCCCACGGTAATATTATTGACCGTACTACTCTCCTTGATTGGTGTATTTTTGGGTCTTGTACTATCAGGACAAAACTTCGTAGTAATCATGACAATGATTGGTATCATTTCACTTGCAGGTATCGTAGTAAACAACGCGATTGTTCTTATTGACTATACGAATTCACTCAGAAAAAGAAAGAGGATTGAACGAGCGCTCAAGGACAACGAGTTACTTAGCGATGAGGATCTTTTAGAATGTACCATTCAAGGCGGAAAAACAAGACTACGCCCTGTGTTATTGACAGCTATCACAACAATCCTCGGATTAATCCCGATGGCTATTGGTTTCAATATTGACTTTGTAGGTCTGTTTTCCTCTTATGAACCAAATATATTTTTAGGGGGAGACAACAATATGTTCTTTGCACCAATGGCTTGGACCATAATTTATGGTCTGACTTTCGCAACTTTCTTGACGCTGATAATTTTACCTTCGGTTTATCTTTTGATGTACAAATTTAAAATTTGGATATACCGTATTTTGAGCTGGGAAATAAAAAGTAACTTTTAGATTTCTTTAACGTTCAATACGATATGAAAACTTTTTATCGGGCCCTATTTGTTTTACTTCTTCATGGCTGTGTTGGAGATAAAGAGAATTCCAATTTTCCTGAAATTGATAGCGCCTTTTTTAGAAGTGATTTTCAAGAGGGAGAGATGTTTTTCGATCTGAAAGAAAGAATAGAAAGAGCGGAAGATTTATCAGATGCGCATAGTCTTGAATTCATGAGTGCAGATGGAGCATTTCTAAAAGCAACTGCAAAAATTGATTCCTTCGGAGAGGTTCATATGCTCATATTTGAAAATGAGTTCGAAAACCAACTTAGAGATGAGCTTTTTTTCTATAAGAATGGTTTAAAGCGAATCAGCCTTCAATCCACAACAGAATTTAATGAGGCGTCAAATTATTATTCCGAAATTATTTCCTTCTACGGTGATTCAGGAAATGTCATTTACACAGGAATACGCAATGCTACGGACATGGATTCTCTCGAATGGATACGCTACTCAGGAATAAACAAAACAGCGCATTCAGATGAGTTCGCGCTCGACCTACTGAAAAGAGAAGGCCCATTTCAAACCTTCTTTCAAGGAACTGCCTATGCGGAAGAACAAGAAAAACTATTCTTGGTCGTGGGGCCAAAAGATCGCTCTTACTCCTCTACTCTGGCCATAATAGAGCGAAGTGAATTCCTAAATCAATTGATTAAAAACGAAAATAAAAATATAGGAATGCACTTAGATATTGATTTCGGAATCACCACACAAACTGATGGGTTTTCTTACCAAACTCTTCTAAAGCTATCTAAAGCAAAATAGATTCTATATACAGGGGAATTAAACTTTCTACGTTTTTATTCGTCTAAGTAAGCACGGTACTGTAAATAATAAACTATGCTAAAAAAAATATTTCTTGGTTTGTCTTTTTTTATTTTGAGTTCTACTCTTTTTGCACAAACCATGAAGGTCACTGGTACCGTTTACGATACAACAGGAATTATTCCATTGGAAAGGGTTTCCGTCATTGCGGTGAGATTAAAAGACTCCCTACTTTTAGGTTATACGAGAACAAATAACGATGGGTTCTTTGAATTGAGTGGCTTCCCGCCAGATACATTTGACTTAATGATTGAGTATCCTGGTCTGGACGAAAAATCATATTACATATTTGGAAATGCTGGGAATAACGAAATCGATATTCCCTCGGTAAAGCTGAACCCAAAATCTCAAGATTTAGATGAAGTAGTCATCTTTGCGAACAAAAACCCCATTTTCTTCAGAGGTGATACACTGGTGTATGTTGCGGATTCGTTTAAGGTCTCAGAAAACGCGGTAGTTGAGGACCTCCTAAAAAAGCTACCCGGGATTAGTGTAGATGAGAATGGAGCAATTACATCCCAAGGACAAGATATTGAGCAAGTATTGGTAGATGGAGATGAGTTCTTTGGTTCCGACCCAACAATAGCTACAAAAAATCTAGGTGCAAAAGGAATTGAAACTGTTGAGGTTTATGAAAAAGAACGTGAAGGAGCCTCCATCGGAGACGATGACAAAATGCAGGTCCTAGATCTTCGCTTAAAAGACGATGCGAAAAAAGGATATTTCGGAAAGATAACGGGGGCAACAGACTATGGATTATTTGAGGAAAACCCATTCTATGAGGGAGAGTTATTGTATAACAACTTCAATAAAAAAAGAAAGGTATCTGTATTTGCATTAAAAACAAATACGCCACGATCGAACTTCGCAAGAGGTGATGCATCCAAGTTTGGTCTTGAAAACGAAAAAACTGGAAACTGGTGGGACCAGACTACTGCGACAAATACAAGTGGTATTCCTACTACCTTAAAAGCAGGTATCTATTACGCAGACCGTATAGGAAAAACCGGGAAAATTACCATGAATTATTCCTACTATGAAACTGAACTAAATGCGATATCTAGAAGTAAATCAAGCTATTTCTTACAGGACACTACCTATGGAACCATCGACTCTATAGATCAAGATGAGCTTATAAAATCGCACAGTTTGAACGTAAGCTATAAAACGAATTTAGACTCATTAACCTCCATTGAAATCAGACCTAGTTTCAGTCTCGATGCTGCCGAAACAAGCACTAATACGATTAACGAATTCATTGGAGAAGATATGATTAGTTCATTAAACACAGCGATATTGAATACGACCGCTTCGGAGGGTATATCGAGCAATTCAAGATTCAAGATAGTAAGAAAGTTCATGAAGCCCAAAAGGGTTTTAAAAGCTGAATATGTGCTAAGAACGGAGGACAACAGCACAAACAGCGAGCTTGAAAATATTTCTAATTATTACCTATTGGCAACGAGCGATTCAATAGAGCAGGATAGAACAAACAAAAATGGTTATTTGAATCAAACTAGTAAGCTTACCTATACCGAACCATTATTTGATAAATTCCGTCTCGAATTGGAGTACCTCTATCAAAACAATACCTCTCGTCAAGAAATTTTCACCAAAGACCGGCTGAATAATGATCAACCCGTTGATGAACTATCAAATAACTTCAAGAATCTTCGCGTACAAAATAGAGGAACTGCTTTACTCAGCTATGAAATATATAAACACCTCGTTCAAGCGGGTATTGGGTACAGAAATATTGTGATTGAAAACGAGAATTTAATTAACAATGATACAATTAACCAGAACATAAGCAACTTCTTACCACAGTTCAGGTATCAATTTAAGCCAAGTCGAGCAAAGCGCTTTAATTTTAGATACAACACACAATCCCAGCAACCTTCGGTTAATGATTTGCAACCCGTGCAAAACAATTCCAATCCAAATGCGATACAAGAGGGTAATCCAGATCTTGAACCAAATTACATGCATACACTGCGTGTCAATTTCAATTCCTGGGATGCTTTGACAGGAAGGTTTATTTGGTCAGGCATCAATGCGACATATACAGATAACGCATTTGCAAACAGCACCTCATTTGATCAATACGGCCGAACGATTTCACAAACCATAAATGTGGATGGAAATATTTATTCAGGAATTTTTGCAGGGGCTGGTTTCCCTATATTAAACAGGAAAATAGTTTTTGAACCCAACATGAATGCAAATTATTTGAAAAACACAAATTTTATTGACTCACTCGAAAACATTACAGAAAACACATCGATATCTGGCGGGTTGAAAATAAGATTCGATTTAGATTCACTTGAGTTCAATATCGAAAATGAGTACTCGTATGTCAACCCAAATACGTCTCTATCTTCTTTTGCAAACCAACCTTACTCCACTCAGCGCTACAAAGCTAGAATTGAATGGCGCGTTAGGGGTGGATTCATGCTGAAAGCAGACGCCAGCTATTCCATTAATACTGGACGAGCTTTGGGATTCAATAGAAATATTTTCATTGTCAATGCAGAGCTCAGCAAAAGCTTTTTGAAAACTGAAAACCTGATTCTATCTATCAACGGAAATGATTTACTCAATCAAAATATCAATGTGCTCCGGGAAGTCAACGGCAATATTATCACGGACAACTTTACACAAATCATTTCACGCTACTTTCTAATGAGACTGACCTACAAATTCAATAACAAAAAAACCAAAGAAAATGAATACAAGCGCTGGGGCTAGAAATATCGGGATCTTTGTCTTGTTTTTAACATTATGTTGTTCTGGCCTATTAGGTCAATATCACAACTATGGTAAAATTACCTTTGAAAGAAAAACAAATCTTTTGAAAAGGTATAATGATAACCGAATGAAGCGTTTTATCAATGAGGACAACAAAATAAAAATTGATAAGTTCGAGCTTTTATTTAATGATACCTCATCTGTTTTCAGACCTATTCTAGTTGCCGAAGAAGGTAAAATGAGCTGGCTGACAACAAAAAACTATTATTATCAGTACTTGCAAGAAAGATCTCAGTTCATGATATTGGGACTATTTGGGCAGAATGTTTATTTAAAAGACTCTTTACCTCAAAGAAATTGGAAAATCACGAACAGCACGAGAAATATCAGTGGTTACAAGTGTAGGAAAGCACTTTATGAAAAAAATGATACCACTCGAATCTATGCCTGGTATGCCTCCGAGCTAACAACCTCTATTGGCCCAGAAGGCTACTGCGGTCTTCCTGGGGTAATATTAGGATTAGCAACCGAGGATGGAGGGATTGTATACTTTGCCAAAAATATTGAGTTTATAAGACCTACCAAAAAAGAATTGACCCCAGACTCAGGAAAAAACAAAATATTCACCCTGCAGCAGCTAAAATTTAAAATAAAAAAAGATTACGGCAGTTCTCCTTGGGGTAAAGGTATGTTCGAGAACCTTTTTAGATGGCTTTAAGCGGCGCTCAACTTTGACTCTATGTCAAAGGAAATCTTTAATTTTACACTCCTTTGAGAACAGATAAGTATGTGGCAAGGCATTGCAAATATTATTTTACGTAACCGCTTCCTTATTTTAGGTGCAAT
>CAJXCU010000064.1 GCA_913051935.1 uncultured Flavobacteriales bacterium | reverse complement strand
CATTTTAGTTGGTGTTGTAGGTAGTTTTATTATTTCATTTATTAACAATCTGGTTCCAATTGTGAGTCCTACACAAAAAAGAATCAGACCATAATCATAAGGTCTATATTTTAGATCCCCTTTTGTAAACCAAATAATGAATACGAACCAACTTATATGAAGTAGGGTCGAGATGATTTTATTCTTTATAATAACCACTTGAATTAAGTTCAAGATTGGAAGCGTGATGATAACAAACCAAGTAAGATAAATCAAAGTCAGAGCATAGAAGTCCATACCGTCTCCACCTGATCTTACATAAGGTTCGTGGAAAACTCTGGCAATGGCATATATTATCCAATATGAGATTGGAATCAATAATAATTGCAGCAGAATTGATATAAATAATCTCTTTATCATTTAATATGACTAACGTTTTTTTTAAAGTTTAATTATCAGCTTTCATAAAGCTTAATGTTTTCTCTCGAAAATCAACTTCTTTAGCGTTAACTTGGGAAGTCAGTTTCTCTCGGGAGTGAGAATTACCTACAACGCCCCGGCTATGCGTTCGTACGTGCCAAAGATACCTGCATACCTCTCGCCCGCTGCAAACTAAGCCGTAAACGTTTTTTTGTTTTTATTTATTAAACCAAAAATAACTTTTTGGCGATATATGACCCGCTTCGCCAGATAACAGACTAATTAGCACGTATGACGTATGAGCCATTGTTGGTAGCAGTTTTTATTCAGTTATTTCAAAGTCATACCAGCCTTTAATCATTTTTTCATTTATTAAACTATAAAACGATTTGTTTCGAATTAGATACAAATTAAAATAGGAATAGTCTCCAGCGTAGATTATGTTATTCAGTTTAAGCGAATCTGATTTTAAATCGGAGTAAAAGGCATTTATTTGATTGATTTTTTCAATTGGGTACAGAAAAGTTGAATCCACTTCCTCAGTGGCATAATAATATCGAGAAAGTCCTGAAGAATAACCTATCAATTCTTCAACTGGTTTGTCGGCCTGATAATAACGCGTGTTTAATTTTATGTGATTAGATTTTAGAAATTTTCGTGTTTCCTTTCGATTGGATTTCGCATTTTCATTTTTTTCATAATAATAATATACTGTATGAGATGATATATAATCAACCTGGAGTTTATTATCATTTTGGGTAATTCTTACTTTTTGATTGTAACTAACATGGCATCCTACTTTTTTTATTTCGACAAATAAAGTATCTCCAACCAGAATGTTTTCTGGAATGCTATCCTCTTGAGAAAATCCTGAAGTGAATATCAGAAGTGTTAATATGAGAATTGAGATTTTCATGTAATTGCTACCAACGAGGGAATAAACGTAATACGTTTATTTCTGAGTTATTCCTTTACAGTAAAACGCAGTTTTATCCCTTTTAGTTGCACGGAATTGTTTGTTTTTACTGGCCAAGGAAATAAACGTATTACGTTTATTTCTGTATTTAATATTTGGGCTAATTCTACGTCTCAAATTTTTCCATTTGACAGCCCTTTCATTATTGACTTTTAGAGGAGAGACTCTCCGTTGAGGTCGGACGTTAGTACTTCTCCCATGTAATCCAAGAATGGGCGTATGGCATTAAAATGATCCACCATCCATTGCTCGAAATTCTTATCATAAAGCAGTGCCTCCGGAATTTCTTTGGTAAAGATATATTGCTTAAACCGCAGGTTTTTAATTCCTATATGTTCTTTGTCAAAACCTTTGGGTGCTGTTTTTAATTGGTCCCCTTTCATGGCTCCCCAGGTTTTCGTTAGCTCTTTAGCCGTTGCCATTTTCTCAAAGTATTCAGGGTCCATCTCTATTTCTTTACGGACACGCAAGAGGTCATCTTTATTAGGCCCCCAAAATCCTGCACCAAAGAACGATGCCCCCGGCTCTAGATGTAGGTAATATCCTCCACGAAACTGTGGCTTAATGCGGTGGAACCCGATGCCAAAATGAGATTTATAAGGGGTTTTGTTTTTTGAAAAACGCACGTCTCGATAAACACGAAATACTTTTTGACGATCCAGCTGGTTTTCGTCACTCAAACGCTCAAATAGTGCTTGTGTGAATTGAACTACGTGTGCTCTTGCTGCATCGTGTTTGTGCTTATTGGCTTTGAACCAATCACGGTTGTTGTTTTCTCGAAGCTCATCTAGAAATGGAAAGATAGAAGGGTGTAGCATTTTCCGTGGTTTTGTTTTTTGCGTACTGAAAATAAGGATTTCTTATGAATCAATGGCATCAAACGAGCTTACAATTCCTTTAATGAGTGCCGAGCTAAATCCATTGTGCTCCATTTCATTGAGGCCCGATATGGTGCAGCCTTTTGGTGTGGTTACCTTATCAATCTCAAATTCAGGGTGCTGACCTCCAGAAATGAGCAGCTCAGCTGCACCTTTAACAGTCTGGTTGACAATGGTACTTGCGGTTTTTGAGTCAAAGCCAATTTGAACACCTCCCTGTACCATACCACGCATAAAACGAAGGACAAACGCAACACCACAAGCACCCAAAACAGTAGCGGCATCCATCAGTTTTTCATCAATTCGAATCGTACTTCCAATGGTATTAAAACACTCCTCTATTAGTTGGTCATGGCTTGAATGATTTGAAGCAATGCAGGTCATCGATGCACCAACATCTGCAGCAGTATTTGGCATCGCCCTATAGATGGGGATGTCACTTTGAACGGTCTCTCTTAAGGTCGAAAGCGTCACACCCGTTGCGAGTGAGACAACCACCTGTTTTGTTGCATCTATGTGCGGTGCCAAATCTTTTAATACCTCCAATACATTGTACGGTTTCAGGGCCAATAAGATGAGGTCTGCGTTTTCAATTGCTTTGATATTATCGCCAAGAATGCGAACGCCCTCTCTCTCGAAATGCTTTATGGCTTCTGGATCTCTTTTTGTGGCCACAAGATTTACATTGTTAGCACTTTTGATGAGGCCTTTTAAGATGGCTTGCCCTAAATTTCCACAGCCAATAATGGTGATGTTTTTGCCTTCCATAAGAATGAATTTGGCGGCAAAGGTAGGGATTTATATAGGCTGAGTTTTAGTTTAGGGAGTCTTTTTTTGATGAGGGACTCAACGGTTCATTCTTTAAGTCAAATGGTTCAACTTCACCCATTAATTCTTGTTGGTAAATGACCTTTCCAACAATAGGGACAGCTTCTGGGGGTGTTATATTTTGTATGGTTTGGTTGGAGGATTTGTGAAAGTCCGGTTGCGCTATATTTCCAAGTGTTGTTTCTCTAATGGGACTCGTTTCTTTTTGTATTTCTGGCGCAATGGGTTCTTCAATCAATGTATCCGTATGCGAAATGCGTCGAACTTGTTGCTTATTTGCATCATCTGCTTTATGATTTTCGGCACACCCTGAAATGAGCATAATCAAGATCAGAGTTCCAAGCAGCGATATACGCAATGGCTTGAAGCGAATTTTATCCTCTATATTTTTATAGAGCTGGTTTAGTTTTATTTGAATCGCAGGTTCTTTTTTTCTGGGGACCAATATGCGGCCACAAATTTGAGCTTTACTATTATGAGTGAGGTAGTTTGCGATTTCTTCCTGCGACATTACCGTAAAATCTACTACGGTTTTATCACAAAGTCCACAATGACGACCTTCCTTATTTGGTGACATTTTGGTCCAATCCTCGTGGCATGGCGTTTCGATTTTTAGGCGATCGTTCATCTCTTTTTTTATCCGTGTACAACCTTCGAATTGAAAGGTTCAGCATCCTAAAATAAAACCAAAAACAAGTGCCATAAAAAAAGGCAAGGAATACTCCTTGCCTTTATTTTTAAAAGTAAAGTTTCTTTACCTAGAAATTGAATTCCGTTTGAAGTCTGATGAAGAGGATATCATCATTATTTGCCTCTTGTGTGATCCCGAAATCACCTTGAATTTTCAAGTTGTGACCGACAACATATTTTGAAAATCCTACCGTTAATTGCGTGAAGTTGTCTAGACCAGTCGCTTCTTCAAAATCGACTTGCGTATATCTTCCTGCCAATTCCCAATTGTTTTTGAATAGGTAACCCCCTTGAAGGTTTAATGCTGAGCCTGTATGGTAAACCTCACCTAAATCATTTTCAGGGCTACCGTCTGTTGTCACCCTGTTTGCATATTCACCGAAAAAGGATAGACCTCTATACTTGAAATGTGCATCGGCTTGAATACTCTGTAAATCTCTTGTTGAGCCGGCGATATCATTTCCCATTTGCCCACCTTGACGGGTGGCATTGTCGTTGTAATCATAAGTAACACTGAGCATTAGCTTTGGCGTTTCCTCTCTTTTCAGGTCGGAGGCAAAGTAATCTCCTTTTTTTGTGAAATTTCCAAAAGGAAGTAGCTCTATCCTTCCCGTATATGAATTACCTGAGGACATATTTTTTCTATTCAGTCCTTCTCCTTGAGAAACAGCTAGCTTGGATCGTACTAAAAATGTTTCCCCAAGGTTCAGCTTATGTCTCAGCTGAAAACCAGCATCACGGTCAAGGGTAAAGTATTTATTGAGGAGCGAGCGGTCCACGAGTTGTAGTTTTTGAGAAGAGAATACCCGCTCGATGTTACCTGGCATTTTTGTTTGACCAAACCAAAGGTTCCAATTTCCCGCAAAGTTCCACTTGATTACAGCATCTAATACTTGGCCATTGTGTACATCATACTCAAATTTGTATTGCACTTTAGGGCTAAATGCGTAACCATGTCCTTTAATTCTGGCACGTCTGACATAAGCACGATCAGAGAAACTACTATCAGAGAAGTCAAATTCTCCATCATATCTTGTTTGAAAACGAAAAGCTACTTTGGTGGTCCAAGAGTCATCTTTAGATTTGAGATTGATGATACCTTTACCAAATGGGGTATTGGTTAGGTCCTGTGCGAAAGCCGTGAGGCACATAAAAAGAAATGGTATAAATAATAATTTTTTCATTTTTTTACTTTTTAAATCCGTTACAAAGTTTGGAATTTTATTTCTGAGTTAATATCATTTAAATCTATTCTTAACAATAAGTTAATATGGAGCGCAGGATAACACGTATTTGACTGTGGTCGTATTATTTACGAATATATTACTCTGTTTTTCAATTGTTTATGTTTTTTTAATGTTAACGTATCGTTAATATTTGAACCTTTTTAATTGCCGTTTCTTACCGTTGTTTATTTTTGTTCAAATAACTAATAAAATAGTAATATGAAAACGTTTTTATTTTGTCTTTCACTTATAGCGAGTGCTATAATCACGTTCGCCCAAAGCGAAGCAGTGAGTACTGATTTAGATACAGTATCTAGTGAAGTTATATCGGATGGTAATGCTGAACTTGATGAATCAATTTTCGTTAACCTCAAGGCGCATGCAAAACCAGATGGATTTAAAGTGACCTGGAGTTTAGAGTATGCCTCTTTGAAGAATATTTCGGATAAAAACCTGGTTATTAAGTACAATACAAAAATAGGTGCAAAGCGAAATAAAAAGGGTTTTGAAGGAAGTGATTGGAAATACACCGAGCCATTTGATATAAACAAAACAAGTTATGAAGTTAAAAACTTAATTGGCGCTGAAAAGTATGAGGTTTATATAGGTCTTGTTGACGACAAAGTGAAAGAGGTTTCAAAAGATTCAGATGTTATTTGGTCATCGAAAGTGAAAGCCAAAACAGAAAGAGGTTGGGGTGTAATGAAATTTTTGATTTTAATTGGCTCTCTTGGGCTTTTCATTTTTGGGATGAAGATTATGAGTGATGGAATGCAGCGTACTGCAGGAGAGAGACTTCGTAAGATGTTAGGATCAATTACCTCAAATAGGTTTAAGGGAGTAATTACAGGTTTTAGCTCTACGGCAATTGTACAGTCATCCTCGGTAACTACTGTTATGACGGTTAGTCTTGTAAATGCCGGTCTATTGAATCTGAGACAATCTGCAGGTGTAATGATGGGAGCCAATATTGGTACAACGATTACAGCATGGTTGGTTTTATTGTTAGGATTTAAAGTGAGCATATCAAGTTATGCGCTTGTACTTATTGCTATTGGAGCACCGCTACTCTTTATGTCTTTTAGAAAATCAAAAGATTTGGCAAATGCCATTATTGGTTTTGCAATTTTATTTATCGGGCTTCAATTTTTAAAGGATGCTGTTCCTGATTTGGATAAGGATTCTGCCTTGGTTCAGTTCTTTGTAAACTATAAAGACATTCCTTTTTTTAGCAATTTAATGTTCGTTCTTCTTGGAGCGATGGTTACCATCGTAATCCAATCCTCTAGTGCAGCCATGGCCTTAACATTGACCATGGTATCAAAAGGGATTATTCCTTTTGAAGTGGCTTGTGCGATGGTACTAGGAGAAAATATTGGAACGACAATCACAGCAGAGCTCGCCTCATTGGTTGGAAATGTTCATGCGAAAAGATCTGCTAGAATTCACTCTTTATTTAATATTGTTGGGGTTACATGGATGCTGATCGTAATACCTTTCTTTTTAGATGGAATAGGATGGTTGATTGGTCAAAGTCATGGTGTTCCTTTTGATCCAACGAATACATCATTCTCAACGGAGGGAATCGCCTTGTTCCACACATTATTTAATGCTGCCAATGTTATATTGCTTATTGGTTTTGTCCCTTATTTAGTTGGTGTAGCTGAAAGAACTGTGAAGTCGAAAGGAGAGACCGATGAAGAATTTAAGCTTGATTATATTGCCGGTGCAGGAGGTATTGGTCTACCAGAGGTTGCTATACTTGAAGCCAAAAAAGAGGTGGCAAAGTTTGGAGAAGTGACGACTCGAATGAATGAATTTATTCGAACACTAATAAACGACCAAGACAAAAAGACACGTAACAAGATGTTTAACAAAATCAAAAAGTACGAGGAGATTACTGACCGTGTTGAAGTTGAGGTTGCGAACTACCTAGACCAGGTAGCGATACAAGAAATAAGTACTGAGGCATCTTCACAAATCAGAAGCATGTTGAGTATCACCAATGACCTCGAAAGAATTGGTGATATCTATTATCAAATCTCAAAAACAATTGAGCGAAAGGATGATCAAAAAATCTATTTCCTTCCTGAGCAGAGAGATAACATCAACAAGATGTTAGATTATCTTGAAAAGGCATTTAAGACCATGAATACAAACTTAAACGCTGAATTCGGTCATATTAATCTCGATGCTGCTATTAAAGCGGAACGCGAGATCAACCAATTTAGAAATCAACTGAGGAAGTCGTACCTAGAAAATGCAGAAAAGGGAGAATATAAATTCCAATCTGGAATTCTTTACAACGATATATTCTCTTCCTGTGAAAAGGTGGGAGACCATATTATTAATGTCAGCGAAGCAAGCGCTGGAGAAATTTAATCGAACATGAAGTTAAGCCAATTCGTTTCATACCTAAATCAACTCGATACCTTATCTTTTCGACTTGACAGTGGAATTATGGTTCCTGCTCATTTTCATATTACCGAGCTAGGAATTACAAGCAAAACCTATATCGATTGTGGAGGAACATTAAGAGAAGATCGTTTTGTTTCTTTTCAGTTGTGGTCAGACCACGATACAGAGCATAGGTTATCACCTTCAAAAGCAATGTCAATTATTACTGCTGCTGCTCAGAAAATCCAATTACTTGATGTCGATATGGAGGTTGAATACCAAAGCGATACTGTTGGTAAATATGCTTTATCCTTTGATAAGGATTGTTTTATACTAGAATCCAAACAAACCGCTTGTTTGGCTGAAGACCAATGTGGAATCGTACCTCAAAGTGAAAGCGTAAACACGGATTCCGAAGATAATTCCGGAAATAGCGCATGTGCACCAGGATCAGGATGTTGTTAGTAGGATGACAGAAAGTAACAAGTTAATTGATATCGCAAAGCTATTTCTAAAAATGGGAACGATATCTTTTGGCGGTCCAGCAGCACATATTGCGATGATGGAAGATGAGGTTGTCCGCAAACGAAAGTGGATGAGTCAAGAACATTTTCTGGATCTAATCGGTGCCACGAACCTAATTCCAGGACCTAACTCAACTGAAATGACCATGCATTGTGGTTATGAACGAGCTGGCTGGAAGGGGCTTATAGTAGCGGGGATGTCATTTTTAATCCCGGCAATTTTGATTACAGGTTTTTTTGCGTGGTTCTACGTTTCTTATGGACAGCTTCCAGAGGTTAAGCCATTTATTTATGGGATCCAACCTGCTGTTATTGCAATTATCGTAATGGCCGCATATAAGCTCGGGAAGAAGGCTTTAAAGTCATGGCAGCTAGGTGTTTTAGGTTGTTTAACAATCACAGCTTGCCTGTTTGGCCTTAGTGAAGTATTGGCATTATTCACTTGTGGCTTCGCAGGTCTACTCCTTTATTTTCTCAAAGTCAATCAATCTAAATTAAATTCCTTTCTCCCATTTGCACTTGCGGGAGCACTTCCCTTCACGGGAGGAAGTATAAAAATATTGTTGACCTTTTTAAAAGTGGGTGCAATATTATATGGTAGTGGGTATGTATTATTTGCATTCTTGGAGGCAGAGCTTGTTGCTAATGATTTATTGACGCGGCAGGAACTCATGGATGCAATAGCAATCGGACAATTTACACCGGGACCCGTATTGTCCACGGCAACTTTCATTGGTTATCAATTAAATGGATTATCAGGTGCAATCATGGCAACAGTGGGTATATTTTTACCATCATTCTTGTTTGTTGCATTCCTAAATCCACTGATCCCTAGAATGCAAAAGTCAAAACCGCTTCGTAGTTTTTTAGATGCGGTTAATATTGGCGCGGTAGCGGTAATCATCGTTGTTTGTATTGAAATGGCGAAAGAAACAACCTCGGATTGGCGCATGATGCTAATTGCAGCAATTACCCTTGTAATTGTATTTGTCTTTAAAAAATTAAATAGTGCCTATATCGTTTTGTTTGGAGCAGCTTTTGGATATTTATTGAGCCTTATCGCTTAAGGTGTCAAAATTGAATATTCTGCAATTTCCTGGGCTGTCATATAATGAATGTTGTTCGGCCCAGCAGCATTGATGATAAAATAATACAGATTTTCTGCCTCTTGTTGTGAATAACCGATACTGGTATAGTAGTCAATATAGATCTCGTGCTCCTCATGTCCAACAGGATATGCTGTGGCAGCAGTATTTCCATAACTCCAAGCATGAACCCCTATTTTGGCTCCTTCGTCCATCGTGCGTGTGGTTCCTGCCAAGAATAAATCTACGGCGCCGGATTCTATTTTAGCATTTGGTGGAAGGTGGATATGAACGTCTTGGTTATACATCATCATGGCGGCTTTAAAAAGCTCTTCATCATCCCGAGAACCTGGGCACTTTTCCATAATAGCGTAGCTAATGTTTGGGTATTTATTGAGCAACCTTTCTAGCTGATTGTCTACTCTGTTTCCCATATCACCGTTGACAACTACAGTAGTATCATCTAGAATATAGAATGGGCCAAATCTTGCCTCATAGCCTTTTTTACAGCTTCCGATACTAAGGAGCAATGTGCTACAGAAAAAGAGGATAAATGCGGTATGTTTATGTCTTACAATCAAAATCCTACATCCCAATAAGTGAGTGTTCCACCCGCGAATATTCCCATGCCATTTTCTACGTTAGAGTAGACTTGCACAGGCGTGGCAAATGGATTTCCACTTGCTCTTTGATATAGATTAAAGGATTTCAGATAGTTGAAATAAGCTTCGCTGGTGTTGACCAATCTAATTTCACCAAAGAGCTCTAAATCTTTTAGCTCAGCATAATTGATCACACTAAAGGTGAGTGCGTAATCTTCCCCATCAAAATTTTCATCCTTGAGCATTAGGTATAGATAGGTGTTTTCAAAGCCTCCGAAATTGAATCTATTTACGGTTTCTACATTGATATCATTGCAAGAAATTTCTAGTGGTTCCCGAAACTCGATGGTATCCTCTTCGAATTCACCCCATTCGTCAATCCACGTGCCTTTGACCAAAACTTCCACCATATAGAAGTTTTCAGTTGCAGGCGGGTCTTGAAAGTTTATGGTTGTTTCTAAGATGGTCTGTCCATCGCTATTGGTGCTACTAACCGTATCAATACTATTGATCAGAACGGCTGCTGGAATTCTGTTAGTTGCGCTTACGGGCGTATATCCAGGTGCACTTACTTCAATCGTGTAAAGCTCATCTGCGACGGGCATTGCACCCGTCGGAGAGGTGTAAAGCCCATCTCCTTGATTGGTAAGTGTGGTAACCTGTACTCCGTTTCCATCAAAAATAGAGACATCTGCGTCATTAATGCTCGTATAGCTCGTTGTTTCTAATACGCCAACACTTCGACTAATATTGGCTGCCCATAAAGAGTCATTTGTAAAAAGACTATTGACCACAATTCTTGGCGCAATATCTTGTGCGTCGAATTCTATTTGTTTTGTACAATTTGTGAACAAAAGAAGCGGTATTGCGGATAAAAATAAAATAAGTTTTTTCATGTTTTAAAATTTAAAGCTATAAGAAACACTAGGTAGAACGGGGAATAAGCTAAGCTGATTTAGCGTCCTCGTTCCATTATTCCCTTCTTCAAAGAAGAGAAAGAATGCATTTTGCCGGGAGTAGGCGTTATAGAGCCCAAAGCTCCATGTACTTTCCCATTTTTTCTTTTTCTTATGAAGGTTTACACCGATATCGAGTCTGTGATAGGCGGGCATCCTATAATCGTTGCGTTCCTCAATATGCTCGATAGGTGCGTAGGGTGTATTTGCCCCAATACCAAGACCATCTACCCCTAAATAGGTTTGTTGTGCGAGTGTGGTGGCATATCCCGATCCAAAGACCCAAACGACACCAATGTCTACGCGGTCATTAAACTTATGTGTGACAGCAAGCCCAATATCATGTCTTCTGTCATATATATACGGGTAAGGATTTCCAAAATTTAGCGAGTCGAATTGTCGGTTTGACCAGCTCAAGGTATAACCGATCCATCCAGAAGTTTTGCCTATTTTTTTCTCCACCAGTAGCTCTAGTCCGTAGCTGTTTCCATTTCCTACCGTTATTTTATCTTGCCAGTCTTGCGAAGACCCGAAGAAGCTTACGCCCTCTTTATATGCAATTAAATTTCTCATGTCTTTATAGTAGCCTTCTACGGAAAATTGGAAACCTTTTGTCAAGGTTTGTGCGTAACCGATTGCCCACTGGTTTGAATACTCGGGAGCCACTCGTTCTGTAACTGGCACCCAAAGGTCTGTAGGTAATCCAATGGTTGGGTTGGTCAATAGGTGTAAAAATTGTGTCATTCGAGAATACGACATTTTTAAGGATGAATTTTCAGTTATCATGTACCTTGCAGATAGTCTGGGTTGGATACTTGGGTACCATTCCTCGTTAGCCTCTTTAAAGGTGAATACACTTTCTCCTGATGTAACCGTGAATCCTGTTAGATGAACACCTAAATTTAATTTCAACCGATTAGAAACTTCCCAGTCATCTTCAAAATATGCCCAGTGTTCATGTCCATATTGTCTTGAAGACCCAAAAGTTGTATCTATTCCGCTGGATGTATTGTTCGTAAGCGCTATTTGATTCACACCTGGCACAAAGGTGTGGTAGGTGTCTCCAAATCCAAACTTAATGGTATGATTCGGGTTTGGTCTGTAATCGAAATCAGCTTTAACGGTCCAATCTTGAATCCCTGAATCATAATTAAAGA
>CAJXCU010000063.1 GCA_913051935.1 uncultured Flavobacteriales bacterium | reverse complement strand
ATGGGCTTTGATTTATCTATTCTAATGGCACTCATCCCTCCTTTGATGATTGTCATTGGTATCCCAAACTGTGTCTTTTTGATGACCAAATTTCACCAAGAGGTAAAGGAGCACGGCAACAAAGTGAAAGCCCTATCCAGGGTGATACAGAAAATTGGAACTGCGACGCTATTGACCAACTTTACTACGGCTCTCGGATTCATGACCTTTGCATTTACAAATTCAACAAAACTGATGGAGTTCGGAATCGCTGCATCCACAAATATTATGTTGGTATTTGTAATATCGATTTGTGTACTTCCGATCATCGCATCATTTTCGAAGCGTCCAAAAACAAGGCATCTCAAACATTTGGACAGAAAAATTGCCACGGGAATGCTCGATTTTATCGTCTACAATACAGAGCATCGGCGCCCTTGGATATACCTCACAACTTTGCTGCTTATTATTGTCAGTTTCATCGGCTTGTACAAAATGGAGGCAACCGGTAATCTCACAGGAGATCTCCCCGTAGATGACCCAATAAGCCAAGATGTCCGATTTTTAGAGAAACATTTCGGAGGCTCTATTCCGTTTGAAATGATGATTCATTACAATGACAAAGATCTGTTCAATTTCAAGGAAATGAACTCTCAAAAAATCAATAATACGCTCAATAAGTTAGCAAGAATTGATGCCATTCAGGATACGCTAAGAAACGACGCGCTCTTCTCAAAAAGTATATCCATAGTAGACTTTATTAAGGCGCTCAATATGGCCTACTACTCCAATGATGCAAGCAAGTATAAGCTAAGAATCCGTCAAGTTGGAATGGCAAAAACTTCAAGCAGAAGACAAAAGGAATATTTCAAAAAGTTATTTCAAGGAGACATCTATAATGGTGGGTTTTCAATTAAGGAGGTCCTAGATACGAACTCACAGCATATTCGTGTAAGAAGCCAGATGAAAGACCTAGGCTCATATGATGTGGCACAAAAAGTAAATTACTTAAAGCACACCGTTAATAAAATTCTTAATCCAAAAAAAGAAAGTCTCGAAAACTATTATGCTAAAATTAATTGGCCGAAAGATGAAGAGGATTCTTTGAGTGCCGATTACGTCGATTCAATTTTCATACTTGAGCCAGCAATAAAAAGATCAATGATTGAAAAACTTGCAGGTGGAAATATTGAGCAAAAGAATAAGCTGTACGAGGATAAAACCTATTTGTATGAATCTATGGACTCCCTCGGATTCCATTCTACGATTTATAATGCTATCGAAAAAGAATATTTTGATGTAACCTTCACTGGCACCTCTGTTGTCGCAGCAGAAGGGACGAAATACCTCGTTAAAAACCTAATCACGAGTTTGATTTTCGCGATCATTTCCATAGGCATATTAATGGCCATACTTTTTAGATCTTGGAGAATGGTTGTGATATCAATGATTCCTAATATTATTCCACTATTATTTACCGGGGGAATCATGGGGTGGTTTGGTATACCATTGAAACCCTCAACTCTATTGGTATTTAGCATTGCTTTTGGAATCTCTGTTGATGATACGATTCACTACTTGGCAAAATACAGACAAGAGCTAAAGACCAATGAATGGAACCTAAAAGCATGTATTAACAATGCAACACGAGAGGCGGGGCTAGGTATGTTTTATACCTCAATCGTACTTTTTTCAGGTTTTTCAGTTTTTACATTTTCACAATTTGGGGGAACACAGGCATTGGGAATGCTCGTATCAATTACATTGTTAATTGCAATGCTAACGAACTTGATGGTCCTCCCTTCACTCCTACTCTCTTTAGATCGACTCATTACAACAAAATCTTTCAAGGAACCGTATTTTGAGGCCTATGAGGAGGAAGACGAGGTAGAATGGAATGCGCTTGCATTAGAAAAAGAGGAGAACAATACGCAAAAAATAAAGAAACAATGAAAGGAATTATTTTAGCAGGGGGTTCAGGCACACGACTTCATCCGCTCACACTAGCGGTTAGCAAACAGCTTATGCCGATTTTCGATAAACCAATGATCTATTATCCGTTATCGATTTTAATGCGTGCAGGAATCAATGAAATATTGATCATTTCTACACCTCACGACCTTCCGAATTTTGAGAAATTATTGGGAAATGGGGAAAAATACGGATGTAATTTTCAATATGCTGTTCAAGAGGAGCCAAATGGATTGGCACAAGCCTTCATCATTGGAGAGGATTTTATTGGTGAGGAT
The DNA here is from genome assembly GCA_913051935.1 of uncultured Flavobacteriales bacterium. Classification (GTDB taxonomy): domain Bacteria; phylum Bacteroidota; class Bacteroidia; order Flavobacteriales_D; family Crocinitomicaceae; genus UBA952. The sequence continues at coordinate 9,579 of CAJXCU010000063.1, read as the reverse complement.
AAGGTTTCATTAATCTTAGGAGACAATATTTTTCATGGTGGAGGATTAAATAAATTACTTCAGGAGCACAATGATCCTGATGGGGGAGTCATTTATGCCTACCATGTAAAAGACCCTGAAAGATATGGTGTTGTGGAATTTGATGAACACATGAATGCTTTATCGATTGAAGAAAAACCTACAATACCAAAATCTAATTATGCTGTTCCGGGACTATATTTCTATGACAACTCAGTTATTGAAATTGCAAAATCTATACAACCCTCTGCCCGAGGGGAATATGAAATCAGTGATATCAATGCTGAATACCTAAGAAAGGGAAAATTAAAAGTTGGAGTGCTTGATAGAGGAACTGCGTGGTTGGATACTGGAACCTTTTCGTCTTTAATGCAAGCCTCGCAATTCGTGCAAGTTGTAGAAGAGAGACAAGGTTTAAAAATTGGTTGCATCGAAGAGATCGCCTTCAAAAAAGGATTTATTTCAAAACAAGAATTGCGAAATCTTGCAGAACCTCTTGAGAAAAGTGGATACGGAACCTATCTATTAGAACTACTTGAAGATTAATGGAATTTCTAAAAGACTACACATACAAAATAAACAAGGGACTACAGGATATAGAGCTTTCCAAAGCGCCCAGTAATTTATATGACCCGTTGCGCTATTTTTTTAGGTTGGGTGGTAAGAGAATTAGACCCATACTTACACTTTTAGCGGCTGAACGTTTTGACAAAAACGGAGTTACCGACCCCTTAAATGCTGCTTTGTCCGTGGAAATATTCCATAATTTCTCACTTGTTCATGATGACATAATGGATAAGGCACCAGTGCGCCGAGGACAACAAACCGTGCACGAAAAGTGGGACCAAAATATTGCCATACTTTCTGGAGATGTCATGCTTGTTAAGGCTTATCAATATTTAAACACTTATTCCCCAGCAATAGCAAACCAATTAATTACAGTATTTAACAAGACAGCCATAGAAGTATGTGAAGGTCAACAAATGGATATGGATTTCGAAAAAATCTCTAAGGTGTCCCAAGACGAGTACATACGAATGATTACTTTAAAAACATCCGTTCTATTGGGCTGTGCCTTAAAAATGGGAGCAATTGTTGGTGGAGCCGATCCAAAAGAACAAGGTGATTTATATGCCTTCGGCTTGAATATGGGAATTGCTTTTCAAATTCAGGATGACCTTTTAGATTTATATGGAGACCCAAAACTCGTAGGTAAACAGGTAGGTGGAGATCTCATTGCAAATAAGAATACACTACTGATGGTAGTCGCCAAAGAAGTTGCGAATGAAAAACAGCTGAGCACCCTCCAAACACTTTCCAATGAACCAAATATTACAAAGAAAATCGAAGGAATCATCGCTATTTTCAAAACCCTACAAGTTCAAGAAAAATGTCTAGAACTCATGGGTGATTTCTATGAAAAGGCCGAATACCACCTGAATAAAATTGGGTTAAATAATTCTGAATCAGCACTTTATATACTAACAAGGGAATTAAAGAAAAGAAGTTATTAAAGCGCTTTTTTATTTTTTCAAACAAGATTAAATCCCTATATTTGTATCTCAAATTAAATTATTTATAATGAAGAAAATCTACAGTATTATTTTATGTTTGTCTGTTTTCGGAACTGTAAACGCTCAAAAATCAACTGAAGCGGCACAACACGTGACGAAGCAAGACAATTTTTCAACAACAGTTAAGCCATCGGCGCAAACTGAAAGCAAAGGAGCACTTCTTTGGGAAGATAGCTTTGCAGATCAATCACTTTGGAACATCACAATTGATGGGGTAAATCCTGCAGGTTGGGAATTCTCAACTGACCCATCTGTTATTCCAGTTGGGCCATTGTCTCCAATGGCTTCTACAACAGCAAGTGATGGTTTCTTATTCGTAAACTCAGATGGTAACAACTCTTCTGACTTTGAGGGAACGCCAATCGTTACAAATGCAACTTTGGTAACTCCTATCGACCTTACAGGTTCAGAGTTTGTCAAGCTTTCTTTTCAGCACAACTACAGATGGTGGCAAGATACAAGAGGTGTAAGAGTTTCTGCTGACAACGGTGCGACTTGGACAGAATACCAATTGACTTGTGGTGTTGACGATCCAGGTAACTGTATTGGTTGCGATGAGACTGACAACTACCCAGGAGATCAAAGTGCTGGTAACCCAGTTTATGAAAGCATTGACATTTCTGCAGTAGCAGGGAATCAATCAGAGGTACTCATTCAGTTCTACTACAATGACAATGACTATTGGGCATGGTACTGGGCTGTTGATGACGTAAGAATCAACGAAATTGACGATTTTGATGCTGAATTGGTAGATGTAATTACAGGTTCAACAGGAGCTTGGGGAGAGCCATTGGCGTACTACCAAATCCCTACAACACAGGTTGCACCTATCGCATTCTCTGGTATAGTTGGTAATGTTGGAGTTGCTGATATTAACGCAACCTTCTCAGCTACTTACACAGGCGTTTATGAAGGAACTTCTGATGCGGCATTATTAGTACAAGGAGCTCAAGATACTTTAGCTTGTACAACTGAACTAACACCTCCTGCAACTGCTGCGGTTCACACGATTGAATTTAGTGTTGCAACTGATGCTGCTGAGGTTGAAGAAGACTTAGACAACAACGTTGTTGGAAGTTATACTGTCGACGTAAACGAATACATTTACGCAAGAGACGCAGGGACTATCACAAGTGGTTCTTACAATGCAGGTAACGAGTTTGAAGTTGGAAACATCTTCGACATGTATGCTGACGCGATGATTTATGGTGTGGACGTAACAGTATCTGAATCATCTGTAGAAGGTGCTGAAGTTCGTGTGAAACTATACAGTATTGATGCAGAAACAGGAGATTTCATTTTCGTAACAGAATCAGATATCTTACCACTTGACGCTTCAGACCTAGGAAACACGAAATCCTTTGTTTTACAGTCACCTTCAATGTTGACTGCAGGACAGCCTTACCTTATTGTTGCTGCAACTTATGGTGATGGTGGTGTTTCTAACGACCTTGTCGTTGCTACATCAGGTGTTTCGGCTCCACAGACATCTTATTACTATGATGGTACTGATGCAAACTGGTACTACACAACTTCTACTCCGATGGTAAGAATGAACTTTAACGAAAGCCTAGCAGGAATTCAAGAAACTGCAAACAACACGTTTGAGGTTTATCCTAATCCAACTACTGATGTTCTTAATATCAAATTCGAAGATGCTACAAATGCTTCAATTAGCGTTATGAGTTTATCAGGAAAAGAGGTAATGACGTCTACAGTAAATGGAACGCAAGCTTCTTTCTCAACAGAAGGTTTGTCTAACGGTGTTTACATGATCAAAGTAAGCAACGGAACAAATGTTCAAATGACGAAAGTTGTTGTAAGAAAATAAGTTGTTCTAAAACAATGCAAAACCGCTCCTTAGGGGGCGGTTTTTTTTTGCGCAATAATTCAACATTTCAGCTAACGCAATAAAAAAGCAATAACGCGCTCTGTAAATTCTTCGAATGAATCGGCGTGTACCCAATGCCCAGCACCAGAGATAGATTGAATTTCAGCATCCAAAAAGATATTTTCAATGGACTCATAATCTTCTTCTAAGATATAATTGGAATTCGCGCCTTTAATAAATAGAGTCGGGCTGAGCACCTCGATATCAGGCAAAGCATCTAATACCGAACGCATATTTGCCTCTAGCACAGTTATATTCATTCTCCAAGCTAGCTTACCGCGTTCAATCCAATAAAGATTCTTTAATAAAAACTGCCTGACACCTTCTTCTGGAATCCGATCGGACAAAAAAGTATTGACTTGACTTCTTGCACTTATTGTCTCAATTGGTACTGCTTTAATCGCCTCAATCAAATCTTGATGATGCATCGGGTAGGATTTTACACCCATATCCACAACAATCGTTTTTAATAGTCTCGCAGGATAGGACTGAGCCAAATGCATTGCAACTTTACCTCCCATTGAGTGCCCAATGACATGAAATTCAGATAGATTTAACGAATCCATAGTTTCTATCACATCATCGGCCATAGTCTCATAACTATGAATTTCATCCCATTCAGATCGGCCATGATTTCGAAGATCAACAACAATCACCCTAAAATAATTGGCAAGTACTTTTGCCTGCGATTTCCAATTATCCGAGAAGCCGAACAGACCATGTAATATAACTACTGGCTTACCCTCACCATATTCTTTATAAAAAAGCTGCAAACGAAGTTGTTAAATTAAATTTATAATGGATTATTAAGCCGCTCCGATTTGGTGGTACCAACTGTAAATTGCCCATTGTTTATTTTTTCCAATTCAGCATAAATTTCTTTCTCATCGTGAAAACTTGAATTGTAAAAAATACTTATGATTTGCTCTTCACGATTGTCCTCGTAATCTACAGCGACTCTGCTTACCCCTTTGAGGTTTGTAAGCTCTTTGCGAATTGTAGCGCCACAACCCATTTTACAGACCATTCCTGAGACTTTGGCTACACATTGATAATCCGCGTCAGGTTTTTTCTCTTCGGTAATTACATCAATCTCTTGTGGATCAATTTGCGCATTTTGCGGCGCATCGCTCTGGCATGAAGCAATAAAGAGGAGAATGACTGGTAGAATGAATTTCATTTTTTTATTTGTAAAATTAAGAAATCTTACTTCACAAAATTCATTTTAATCCCAAAGAAAACCATACCAATCATTTCAACTATGGCCCATAAAACAGGGAATACAGCATTTAAAAGTGGATGCACCAAGTAAGCGCAGCTTCCTTGTTTCACAGTTAATTTTATAGTACATTTGAAAAAAAATCATTATGAAATATCGCTTCCTTTTTTCCTTCGTTGTTATATTCCTTCTTGGCGCTTGTAATAAGTATAGTGAAGGCCCGGCTTTTTCTCTTTTGACAAGAAAAGCAAGAATTTCGAATGACTGGACATTACAGAGCTATACCAAAGATGGTACGGAACTTTTTGATGTGAATGCAGAGGAGCAAAATCTCTCCATAGAGAAAGACGGTAGCTATTCAAGAACAACTATTTCAAATGTTCTAGGACAACTTCAATCTACATCGTCAAATGGAACATGGACTTTTGAAAATTCTCAGTCAGATGTGAATTTTTTACCCGAAGAATCATTGTTAGGAACAACTTATGAGATTGTTTTGCTCAAAAATAAAACAATGAAAATTCGTCAAACCGATTTCAATAATGCGGTATATGACTGGACCTACATTTCGGACTAAGTAAACCTAGGATCAGCCTCCATTACTTCTCCAGAGATGGGGCAAGTTCTCAATTTTTCATCACTGTAAAACTTCTTGAAAACAGGCATAAAGTCCTTTTCAATGTTTGTTAGGTGAAAGTACTCCTCATACAATAGGGCATTCTCTTTATCGGAAAACCACATTAATCCGTCTTTGTGGTGCGCTTTTCTTTTTCTCTCAATCACAAGACCGATAGAATTTGCTGGTCTTATTGGTGAATGAGGCACTTTGGCTGGAAGCAAAAACATTTCTCCTTCTTTTATTGGAACCTCAACAGCCTTCCCATCAACCTGAATCTTTACCAAGATGTCGCCTTCCACTTGATAAAACAGCTCTTCGGTTTCATTATAATGATAATCCTTTCGCGCATTGGGGCCCGCAACTACCATTACGATATAGTCCTCAGAAAGGGGATACATATTTTTATTTGCAACGGGTGGCTTTAACTTATCTTTATTGTCTTTGATCCATTGATCAAAATTGAAGGGTTGCATCATGATGTACTTTTTTAATAAAGATACGTAAAATTGGTTTTTGAATGTAAGTTGAAATATAAACTGTGTATATCACCTATCTAATGATGTGCTTGACCCTCTTTATGAGCTTGCCATTGCTATAACAGGCAATATGATATACTCCCGGTGCCAAAAGCTCCTGAGGTTTCCAAATGTTGATTCCTATTTGGCTTTGAATCGATGTACTTGTCACCAACCTACCTTGGCTAGAAACTACCTCAAATAATAGATCCTGGGCTATATCGTTTGTATAAATTAGCGAAAAAGAACCTCCATCACTTGGACAAGGAGCAGTGTAAAATAAATCGTCCACTAATGTGTTACAGTCAACAGCAATAACATCATGATCAAAAGATTCTGTTGTACCATCAAAATCGACCTGTGCCAAACGATAATAGTTCATTGATGAATGCGGATAATCTTGATAGGTGTATTGCAAAATTTCATTGCTAAAACCGGCAGAAGGAATCTGAGCAAGCTCATTCCAATTATAGCCATCTTGAGATTTCGAAATGGCAAAATAGTCACTATTATGTTCTGATGCCGTTTGCCAATGAAGGGAAACAACACCCTCCGCACAATCTCCTGAAAAGGACAATAGTTCGATCGGTAAGGATTCCTGGCCTTCACCCACTGCAAAATAACTGAAGCCATTGGTGATCGTAGTGATTTCGAAATCATTCACAGCGCCATTTGAGGAAATTGGGTTAAGTAAAGACCACTCAACATGATTTAATGCCGCAGTATTTGACCCTGAACTTTTTAATATTCGCGTATTCGTGATGTTATCTATACCTGATGTACCATTCATGTGAAGCGTCATTGTGTATGATGGGATACAAATAGGACTGCTATAATCTCCATTGGTAGGTTCTATTTCCCAATATCCTTGGTTATTATAGTCTTCAAATACAAGACTGGATTCAGTAATTGGAAGTCCGTTCGTTAGTATTCCTCCTCCATTCCCATCTTGAGGAGCTCCCGTTTGGTACTGAATGGTAATATATTGGTCCTCACCGGGAGAAGAGAAATTAAAATCAATCAGCGCATCTCTAATAAAATCATTTGTTCCTACTGGAAATAATTTTGAACCTGTCGAGTTTGTAAAATAACGTCTGAGTTTGCCCGTTATGACTCCTGAGGTATATTGAATACTTCCAGGATTAGCGCTGCTCGTTCCGATGGTAATAAGCTGATTTCCATTATCAATAATACCTCCCTCCATGGATAGAATATTTGATACCTCTATTGGATTGCTAAGCACAACTGAATTTGTACCATTTGAAATATTTAAATTGTAAAATTGGTTTGTACCACCCCCAGCTATGCTTTGGTTTGTGGTACCTGTTAACCTCAATTCGCTATTGCTAAGACCATTAATAAGACCCGCGTTAGAAATGTCTCCGCTGACCTGAACAACACCATCTAAGTCAACTTCAGCAGCATCTCCAACTGTAATAGAAGATAAACTTCCTGTTATTTCTGCCACATTGTTTTCATCAACACAAAGTCCAGCCTCACTATTACTCAAGATAAATAAATCACTTGCATCATCAGGTAGCTGAGCGCTTGATACTTCCCAATAGGAACCAGTCCATTTATACCAGTTTGAGGCATCAGTATGGTTATTGCTATTTAACCCTCCCCAAAGCCAGGCCTCATCGGCTACTAGTGCACTAGAAATTGAGGCGGTGTTTGGTTGATTGAATCTGATTACTGCGTTGGCTACAGAACCCTCACATACACCTGCATTCACATTTGAGGTCCAGTATACATTAATTTCTTGATTGTATACACCTGCCGTAGTATAAAAATTACTTGCTTCGGTAGAGAGACTAATAAAAACACCAGGGCTGTCTGATAGCCAGGATCCATCTCCATCCGCCGCATCAACGGAAATCGGTATTGTAATCAAACCGCAGGTAGCGTTGTCTACAAGTGGAGAAACCGATGTAATCTCAGGATTCTTGATTACAACAACAGAATAATCCTCGATTTCGCCCCATGCAACATTGTCACACGGCGTTGGGTAACTGCCATTTGGACCAATATAGGCAACCACAACACGCATTTTAACAGTTGAAATCGCCGCATCTGAGGGTACCGAAATGGTCTGCGGTGCATCTGTTGCGCCATCCGTAACATTTGTAGCATACCCCAAGACATATGCCTCTGAGGCCTCTTCATAAATATCATTGTTGTTCCAATCAATCCAGGCCTTGGTCAAGACGGAATAATTGCCTCCTGTATTGACTCGCACGTTGAGGTCATAGCTTCCCCCTCGACAAACCTCTGTAGACAAGCCAGTACTCACGATAGAAGAAGTGGCAGTCGAGGTATTGTCAATGTCATTAAACGAAACATAGGTCAAACCCGTATCATCTGCATAAGTAACACCTGGGGTACTTGTAGCCGAACAATCTGGCGGTGTAAAAGTAATGCTCAAGGTAACATTCACTGCAGCCCGCCACCTTAATTGACCAGAAGGATCAGGTGAAGCAGTAGTCAGCCCCATCGAAAAGCTTTGATTGGCATCCTGCCCGTTGAATACATCTGTCGAATAACTATAATACCCATCTGAACCTTGCCCCGCATTCACAAGACTTGTTCCATCGCTACCATATAAGATAGGCTGCGTCGTTCCGTCCACCACAGAAACCTCATAGTAATCGTACCAAGCAAACTGAGAAGTTGCGAAATTTACAGTTCCTAAAAAATAATCATAATCAATCGGAATGGTGTAGTCGATTGTTGACCCAAAACCACCAGAAAAGACAAGCTCATCGACTTCATTGATTATGTTAAATGAAACCTCCTCAGAATTCGTTCCCGCTGTCCATGATGCTGTAATTGTGGCACCATGTCTCGCCGTGAACGTTCTCGACAAATTAGAACCTGAGGGCAAGGTGGTACTCAATACTTGGTTTCCATTTGCAAATATTGCAACCTCGTTCCCATTCCATCCATCGGCACCTGAGTCAAGCATTTCAATCGTATAGGTCAAATCTGAGGGTTGCGGAAATAGTAATGCGATATCAATTGATACATCGTCAATGGTAGAACCTGTGGGAGCGATTGGAGAAGAAGTCAATGCAGTGGGTTGATATTGCGGAGAGGGCCAGCTTTGGTCAAGGATGTATCCCATTTGGGATCCAAAAACTAAGTCAGGATCAACAATTACGGGAAAAGTTCTTTTGGGAGAACGAAGCCACGACAGATTGACCTTTGTTCTTAAAAGATACGAACCATTATGCTCCAGGAGCTCAAAAAATATCAGCTTGCCACTATACTCCTCCTGTGCGTTGATTTCGGATGTATCCCCTAGTTTATTTGGAGATGATCTTTGTGCATTGGGTTCAATTAATATTGGTAGGTCATAGCTCGCGACAATTGAATCCGCCCCCTCAATGAACAAAATCATACCAGCCTCAAGTTTGGCCTCCCATGAATCTGGAAGCTCAAGCGCTTCCTCGAAAACCAGGTATTCTGCATTTAGAGGAAACCCAGAAAGTGCGTCTAAAGATTGGATGACATAATCGGTTCTTCTACGTCCATAATCCATCTCAACAGAAAGATCGATGAAATCATACACATTTTCATATACTGCCTTATTCGCATTAATCTGAATCGTTGCGTTGTTTATGCTTTGCTCATTAAATACGATGCCGCCCTTCTCGGCAAATATTCTTGGGTTGATCAAATCCTTGAAATACGTCCCCGTTGTAAATTCGGCGGAAAATCCTTGGCTAATTTGTTCGGGAAAG
>CAJXCU010000062.1 GCA_913051935.1 uncultured Flavobacteriales bacterium | reverse complement strand
ACCGCCTATAGACCAAATTTACTTTTAATAGTTGTATTTCAACATAAAAATGTAAGTAATGGTTCTCTCTAATTTAGGTGATAGTGAATTAATCGTCCTATACAGCACTGGTAAAGAGCAAGCTTTTGAAACGCTTCTTATGCGTCACAAAGATCGAATTTACCGCTACATATTGTCCAAGCTCAAGGACAGCGATTTAGCTAATGACGTTTTTCAAGATACCTTCGTGAAGGTAGTCAATACAATTCGACTTGGTAATTACAATGAGGAAGGTAAGTTTTTACCTTGGGCCATGCGCATAGCGCACAACCTGGTTATCGATCATTTTCGTCGTCAGAATAAGATGAGAACGATTTCTGAATCTAGCTCCTTTGATCCTTCTTATTCTATTTTTCATAAAATTGATTCTGGTGAGAAGAATTATATTGAGCAGACCACGCAAAACGAACTTGAAGCGCAAATGGTCGACTTAATCAACTATTTACCGGATGTTCAAAAGGAAATTATAAAGCTTAGAATCTTTAATGATATGTCTTTTAAGGAAATTGCTGAGAAAAAAGACATCAGTATCAATACCGCCTTGGGAAGAATGCGTTATGCCTTAATCAATATGCGAAAAATGATTGATAAACACAATTTGGTAACAGATTTTTAAGTTCTTCCTTTTTAGAGGTGCACCCCAATTTATTTAGATTCTTATCCCTACCTTTGTAGTTCAATTTTTAGTCTATGTTTGAAAATTTAACGGACAAGTTTGATAGAGCTTTTAAGGTCCTAAAAGGTCAAGGTCAGATTACCGAAATTAATGTTGCAGAATCTCTCAAGGAAGTTAGACGTGCTTTGCTCGATGCAGACGTTAATTTTAAAACAGCCAAGAATTTCACCAATAGTATAAAGGAAAAGGCCTTGGGCCGAGATGTACTGACATCAGTTTCTCCAGGTCAGCTAATGATAAAGATATGTCATGAGGAGCTGATTCGTCTAATGGGAGGAAATGAGGTTCAACTTGATTTAAAATCCAGTCCTTCCGTTGTCCTTATGTCCGGGCTACAAGGTTCAGGTAAAACAACATTTACAGGAAAACTTGGTAATTATCTCAAAAACAAAAAGAGTAAGAAGGTTTTACTCGTCGCTTGTGATGTTTATCGTCCGGCGGCAATTGACCAGCTTCATGTTTTGGGTGAACAGCTTGACATAGAGGTATATTCGGATAAAGAAGAAAAAAAACCCGTAAATATTGCCCGGGCCGCAATTAAGAAGGCAAAGGCAGAAGCTTTTAATGTTGTTATAGTTGATACCGCAGGACGTTTGGCAGTAGATGAGGCAATGATGAATGAGATTGAGGAGCTGAAGAATGCAATAAATCCTGCTGAAACATTATTTGTTGTTGACTCCATGACAGGTCAAGATGCAGTAAATACTGCAAAGACCTTCAATGAGCGTATTAATTTTGATGGTGTTGTCCTGACAAAACTTGATGGAGACACTAGAGGAGGAGCTGCATTATCAATAAAAGAGATTGTCAATAAACCGATTAAATTTGTCGGTGTCGGTGAGAAAATGGATGCGCTAGATGTTTTCTACCCTTCCCGTATGGCTGACCGCATACTCGGAATGGGAGACGTTGTTTCTTTGGTTGAAAAGGCACAGGAGCAGTTCGACGAAAAAGAAGCCAAAAAACTTCAGCGTAAAATTTTAAAAAATCAATTTGACTTCAACGATTTTCTATCTCAACTCGAGCAGATTAAAAAGATGGGGAATGTAAAGGATTTAATGGGTATGATTCCAGGGATGGGAAAAGCCATGAAAGATACAGATATTCCAGATGATGCCTTCAAAGGCATTGAGGCCATAATTCATTCTATGACTCCGCAAGAAAGGTCTAACCCAGGGATTTTAAATTCTTCTCGACGCTCTAGGATAGCCAAAGGAAGTGGAACCACGGTTCAGGAGGTGAATAAGCTGATTAAGCAATTCGAAGAAATGCGGAAAATGATGAAAATGATGAGTAACCCTCGTGCCATGTCCGGTATGATGAGTCAAATGAAAAATATGCGCGGAGGTATGCCCGTTTTATAAATGGAAGACAACACAAATTTGTACCCATCCAAACCTAAGCTTAGGCAGAAAGAAACGAAGAATAAGTGGTCTATCACTTTTCTATCCTTGGTTGCTTTTGTCCTTTCTTTTTTGATTTTATTCTCTGATAATATTCAGTTTCTTATTTTTTTAGTTCTCGTGCTATTTATCCACGAGCTTGGACATTTTTTATTCATGAAGCTTTTTAATTATAATAATGTTCGTATGATGTTTGTGCCCTTAATGGGTGCATTTGTTCAAGGAGCTAAAAAAGTATACTCTCAAAGGGAAAGCTTTTTAGTTGTCCTAGGTGGTCCAATACCTGGTGTTTTTTTAGGGGTCATTGGCGCAATTTTTGCTTTCAACTATCAAATTAATTGGATGCTTGAACTTAGTGCTGTATTTATTTTATTAAACATGATTAATCTATTGCCTCTTGATCCTTTAGACGGTGGGCAGTTGTTTCGGCTGTTGGTGAAATATGACCACGATTTGTTTCTCATGATTTTCTCCTTGGTCTCATCTATTATACTTATTTCTGTTGGTTTTTTTATCGATTCTTGGCCCCTGATGGTTTTTGGTTTTTTAATGTCCTTTCGTGTGCGGTCAATACAGAAAAGATATCTTGTACGAAAAGCATTGAAGGACCAAGATATTATTTATAAGATGACATACGACGAGTTGAGCGATATGGAATATTCCCGCATTCGTTCAGTTGTCGTGCATCAAAATCCATCGTTACAAAAATATAACGAGCTGGGTAATTCAAATACAGACCGAATCATTGCTGAACATGTAAATACTGTCTTAGAGATTCCCTTGGTTCAAGATACAGGTCTAATATTTAAGGTTTTTGTTGTCCTTTTTTGGTTGCTGAGTTTTGCCGCACCTGTTTATCTCTTCATGGAATACGGCGGTAGATTTGGATGGTATTTTATCTGAGTATATGCGTTCTATATTCATTCTTTTTTTTGTTCTAATCTCAAGCTTGACGCTTGGCCAAGCGCCTTGTGAGAAAGTTTTTCTCAAAGGAAGGGTTATAGATTCCTTACGTCCTCAGTCTTTTTACAATTTGATGGTAGTGAATAAAACCGAGGGGAAAGGAGTTTTTGGTCAACCAAATGGTTCTTTTTTTACCTACGCACGGGACCAAGATAAAATGGTGCTTTCCGTAAAGGGTTATCCTCAGCATAAATTTACTGTTGTTGCAGATTCAAATTGTCAGTGTCAGATTGATGTTTTTATTGAGCGTCCACCACAAGTATTTGATGAGGTCATTATCAAGCCTCTCAAAAGTCTCGCGCAAATAAAAGAGGAAAGAGCCTCATTGGCTTTGAGGGAGACTAGAATGGTAAAAGGTGTTGAGGTTTTGCAGAGTCCTATCACTGCCTTGTACGAGGCTTTCTCTCGAAAGGAGCGAAACAAGAGGTGGATCGCTGAACAAGAGTATAAAGACAATAAAGCTAGAGTCGTACGTGAATTGCTGTCGCTCTATGTTGCCTACGATATCATTGATCTCAATAAGGATGAATTTGACTTATTTATTCAGTTCCTAAATATCAATGAGGATTTTCTGAAAACCGCAAGCGAGATGGATTTGGTCTTATTTATCAAGGACAAATATGAACACTTCTTGTTATTGAGGTGATTCATTTTGAAGCCGCTCCGTTCTATTCCATATTCCGTTACTGTTTCCTTTCAAGTATTTAAAGAATCCTATGAATAATGCGAAGTTCATGGTTGTGAAATGCGTGAGGTATCTCAGTAGGCGGATATGAATTTTCACTTTCATGAAAAGCAAATCAATGCAAACAAGAAAAATAACTAAAGCAAATATTGAAAGAATTAGAAGGTTCAGGTTAAAATTTGCTTTAAATAAAAATGCTGTAACGAGCGAACCAATTAAAAAGAAAGGGCTTAGCCATCTCAATACTTTATGAGAAATGAATACAAACGCCACCTGGTCTAGCGCAAATAGCATTGATCTAAAGTGGACAAGGTTCTGAAAATTACCTGCGGAAATGCGCACTTTTCTTTTGAATTCAGCACTTAAATGATTTGATACATCTTCGAACACGATGGCTTTTCTTTCGTGAATGCATTTTGCCTTGCTTTTGAGTACATTCATACTAATATGAAAATCATCCACGAGATAGTTGTTGGGGACTTCAGAGTACAAATTTTTTCTCATTGCATAACAACCTCCAAAAGGTCCCATCATACTTCCGAATTTTTTACCCTCTGCGTCCTTTAGATGGACTTCTAGTGAGATATAGCTCTGCTCCGGGAATGATATTCCTGTTTCACTCAGGCCATAATTTTTCATATGTGAGTCCACTAAGCCAATTTTATTGTTTTTAAAATGTTTTGCCAGTTCGAATAGTGTATCTTTTGAAAACAATACATTGGCATCAGTGAGCACCAAAATCTCATTTTTCGCTGTTTTAACCAGCTGATTGACAATTCTAACTTTGCCGCTGCGCTCTTTAAAAACAATATGATTTATATTCGGGTATTTGGCTTTATAGCGCGAAACAATTTCGTCTGTTGAATCATTGCAGCAGTCTGTTCCAATAATAAGCTCTATTTTATCTTCTGGGTAATTGGAGGCAAATATACTATCGAGTTTTTTGCCAAGTATTACCTCTTCATTATGCGCTGCCATAATTATAGAGAGCATAGGAAGCTGCTCTTTTGAGTAATTCAATATATTATTAGCGCTCTTTTTTGAAAGAAAAATAAGTGTGAGAGGATAGATAAGATATGTGTAACATACAGGAAGCAGAAGTAGGGAAGGAGCGAAATGTAGTAGATTAATCAAATGCAGTATTTTCTTTACACTTTTATGAGGATGTCTTTTATTTTTTTAGTGACTAAACCAGACGCATAGTTGTCTTCAATATATTTTAATCCTGCAAGACCAACCTCTTCGGCAAGGCCTTTATCTTGTAAAAGTAAGGATACCTTATCAATAAAGTCTTGATTATTTTCGCAAACCGGAATTAATGCTGGTAAGTTTAGTCCCTCTGCGGCATGTTTACTTAATACACACGGAACTCCTAAAGACATTGCCTCTAAAACTTTCATTTTCACGCCTGATCCGGAAAGTATAGGAGCGATAAAAATACCATGCTTTGTAATGAAAGATTTGGACGAGGGAACAAAGCCATGAAGCACAATTTGTTTTTTACTTTTCAGCCCCTTTATTTCTTCTGAGTAGCTACCCGCCGCATGAAGTATCAGTTCAGGGTGTTTTTTTAGAAGCATTGGAAAAACATCATTGGTAAACCAAAGAAGGCCTTCTTTATTTGGCATCCAATTGTAGGCACCTAAAAAACAAATTGAGTTGGCTTTTAAGTCCTTCGATTGTTCACCTTTCATGGAAACAGGAATGTAATTCGTTTGCGGTATTCCTTTCTGCTTGAAATAGTCGCTGTCACTAGGTGATATTGAGAATACGTGGTTATTCTTGGACATGAAGTCTAATTCAAAATCTTTTAGCGTTTTTGACAGGTGGTTCAGGTACCACCTCTTAAAAGGGTTTTTTGTATTTGAGGCAAGCTTCTTCCAAATAAGGTGTTCTACATTGTGCGCTCTTAACACCCTTTTCGCATTAGATAAAGACATGATTTCATCAATATATGCTCCACAAAAGATGCTTTCAAAAAAAATATAGTCTAGCTGATTGGTCTGAGTTATGGCTTCAATTTTATTAAGAATAGCGTTGTCTTTGAAACGGCTAATGTGATAAGACTTTTGTTTGATAAGATGTATAAATGCAGCTAAGGGATTAATTCGAGTAGATATTTCAACGGAAGAAAATGAAATATTGGCTCCTAGGTCGTTCGGTATTTCATGTTCCTCAAATGGATGTTTTTGAGTGGCAATAGATAAGTACTGAATTTTGGCAGAAGGAAATGTTTTTAAAAGGTCACGGACAAATCGATCCATAGCGTGGCATCCCCCATCTACAATAGGGTATGGTGGTTTATGGCTAAGAATTAGTAGATTCATCTTTCTTTGCTTTAATTCTAAATATTTTAACCCAGTTTTCTTTTGAAAAAAGGATTGAATCTTTTGCTGCGCTTCTAGATAGTATAATGGCAACAGGGGTAAATATGATACATGCCATCCACATTCCTGTAAAGGGAGATATTACATAGGATTGCACTAAGTTTTCTCCTGTTGTGATAATGGAAAAATAGATCATGAATATAATTGCGGCCACCACTACAGGGGCGCCAAAACCGCCTTTCCTGATGATCGAGCCCAATGGAGCCCCGATGAAGAATAGTACGACCAATGTAAACGAAAGCGCAAATTTTCTATGAAACTCAATCCAATAATTGGTTTCCTCTTTCATTATGGTTGAGAGATAATCTATTTGGTTTTTTAAATTGGTATTTCTTCTTCTGAGCTGATCAATTAGTTTGGTGCGGATGCTTGACAACTGAAGTGCACCAATTTCGGAGCTTTGAATTGACCGCATGCTCTTGTCAATCTTTATAGTGTCGTCATCATTTTCTTCAATATTTTTTAGATTAAATATCGTACCTGTTCTTTTGTTTGTTTGCTCATAGGCACTTTGCATCTTCTCTTCTTTAACGGCGATAGAATCCATGGCATCGCTAATTTGAAAAACATTTAGCATCTCGTACTTATCTTTGAAAATATCGCTGTTGGTGCGTTGCAAAGAAAATCCAGAAACATTTATTTTGTATGTGGCTTTTTTGAAAGATGAAAGTCGCGATGGTCTGTTGACATGCGTCTTATTCTGTACCCTCCCGTCAGGTAAGAATATTGGATTTTGGATATCTAGCTCTTCGTATACGTTACCATTGATTAGCTCTAAAAATAAAAATAAGGAGTTGGTTGACTTGTAAATTCTAATTTCTTCTGCCTTTATCGTTTTTATTTCAGTAGGTGTGGTGTGGTCATGTATGATAACATCCTTGTAACGTCCATCCGAACCCGAGGCAACCTTTATAGCATAACCATCAATTTCTTTCGTATACACACCAGGTTTGATTAGACTTGATATTTTGGTGTTTTGAATATCATAGATCAAAGAATGCCATTTTAGGTTGGCCACCGGAATCACATAATTTGAAAAGTAAAATGTAAAAATTGCGAGCCCGATGATAAATATGGTCAAGGGTTTCATGATTTTATATAAGGAGAGCCCACTTGATTTAAGGGCCGTAAGCTCATTGTTTTCTGAGAAATTACCGAAGGTCATTAGGGAAGAGATTAGCACTGACAGCGGAAGTGCTAGCGGCATTAAGCTCGCGGATACATAAAATAATAGCTCGAGAATGATAGTGATTTCAATTCCCTTACCCATTAAATCATCAATGTAAACCCAAAAAAATTGTAGGATTAAAATGAAAATGGAAACGACGAGGGTCAAGACAAATGGACCAATAAAAGATCTTAAACTAAAAAGATAAAGTCTTGGCAGCAAAGCTATACTCTTTTTAAATTATGTTTTTACCGGTTCACAGATCTCACTAGGCACCGATGATTCTTTTCAAATCATTAATTTGTTGCTCCCAGAGCATTTTCGCAGATTCAATATCCTCAGGATAACCATAATCCGTGATTTTTAATGAGGCAATTCCTGTCATGGGATCAATATCAATATTCATTTCGAAATAATAATCATCTTCGTTTTCTTCATCTTCAATCCATCTGAATTTCATTTTGGAATTCATCTTTCTTGTCAAAAGGCGTGCTTTCTCAATCGCTCCATCCCATTCAAATGAATACATGTCGTCTCTAACCGTAACATTGTCTGCAAACCATTCAGATAATCCACTAGGAGAACCGATCATGTTGTCTAAGACGCGTAAAGAGGTCTTTAGCAGATATTCTAATTCAAATTTTTCTTTCATAAAGCGGTAAAGTGCTAGATTATTTTTGTCGTTATTCCTTGATGCAATATACAGATTTTATTTTAACGTCGACCTTTTAAATACAATGTTTTCAGATTGGATTTGATAGCGCTGGGTTATAAAATTATTGATTAAGGTGCAGCAAGAAGTCTCGCATGATGTTGAGGTGGGCGGGTTCCTTTTGATACATTTTTTCAGGATGCCATTGTACACCTATTATCCATCGGTCGTCGAGTCCCTTTGCCCATTCTGAAGCCTCATTTAAGCCGTCAGGTGCGTGCGCGACAATCTTCATTCCTTGACCATGAACCTTAACCGCTTGATGGTGAAAGCTATTCACTTCAAAATTACGAAGTCCGTATAGTTTAAGTAATTCACTAGACGATACCAGCTCAATCGGGTGATAGACATATTCCTCTTGTGCAGGATCTCTGTGAGTCACCTTCTCGCTTCCTTGGTACTCTGTTGGGACATCTTGATATAAATCGCCATTTAGGCTGGCATTTAAAATTTGATGGCCTCTACATATCCCTAGAATGGGAAGAGAATCTTTGAGTGCCCCTCGGATCATATACAACTCAACTTCATCTCGCTTTTTGTGTGTAACGCATATTTTTAAGCTATCTTTTCTGCCATAGGTGGATGGATGAACGTCTCTTCCTCCCGATAAAATCAATCCTGAAACTTTTTGAAAGTTTTCATCTCGCTTATTTTTCTTTATTTTCATGAAGTCGATAAGTACAATATTACTGTCAACTGCGTGCACATAATCGATAATGCTTGATTTCATTATTGCCGTAGCTACGTATCTTTTTTCTTGGCTGTATAAGCAAGCTGTGCAAAGAACGGCTAAATAGGTCGATAAAATTATTTTCATCATTGGTCGTATTTTTGTCTTTGTGAAATTGATCTACCCAGAGATAATTCATCTGCATAATGAAGCTCAGCGCCAACGGAAACACCTCTGGAAAGTGTGGTGATTAAAACTGAGCTCTCCTTCAGTTTTTTAAACAGGTAGAAATTGGTTGTATCTCCCTCCATCGTTGGGCTCAAAGCAAATATTATTTCATCAATATCTTTGTTTTTTACGCGCATTAAAAGAGATTCTATATTTAGGTCACTTGGTCCAATGCCATCCATTGGCGAAATTACGCCGCCTAAAACATGGTATAGCCCTTTGAATGCTCCTGTTGCTTCTATCGCAATAATATCTCTGATGTCCTCAACAACACAAACTATTTTTTCACTTCTATTGGGATTTAGGCAAATTTCGCAGACTTCTTGGTCAGAAATATTCCCGCATTTTTTGCAATGTAAAACCTTTAGCTTTAGGTCTATAATTGAGTGGGCAAAGTCGTGTATTTCAAGCTCATTCCTTTGTAATAAATGCAATGCAAGCCTCAGAGCGGTCCTTCTACCTAAACCCGGAAGCGAGGAGAGTTGTTCTACTGCAGTATCTAATATTTTTGAAGAGATTTGCACGGTCTAAAAATAATCATTTTCATTCTTCTCTTTGTTTTATTTTCGAGGGTTTCGCTTTCTATGTGTAACTTTGAATTGAAATGTCAAGTAAAGCATTAAACATACAGAATAAAAAAGCCAAGTTTGAGTATCATCTGCTCGAACAATATACTGCAGGAATTCAGCTGAAAGGCACGGAAATAAAAAGTATTCGAAATGGAAAGGCGAGTATAATGGAGGCTTATGGGGTTTTTTCTAATGGTGAGGTGTTTTTACGCAACATGTATATTGCAGAATACGAGAATGGGAGCTATAACAATCATAAGCCGCGTATCGATAGAAAGCTACTTTTAAATGCAAAAGAGATATTGAAGATTGAAAAGTTTTTGAAGACCAAGGGGAATGCATTAATTCCCATTAAGCTTTTCTTGTCCGACAAGGGGTGGTTGAAGGTTCTCATCGCTTGTGCAACTGGAAAGAAGACCCACGATAAAAGACAAGATTTAAAGCTAAAAGACGATAAAAGAGAGATGGACCGGGCTATGAAGAGAAACTCCTAGTCTCTTATTACTGAAAAACCCGGATACTTAGCCTTATTAAAAACAAACTTGCTATCAGCTATATCCTTATTACTTATAAATTTCGTTAGATGATAGGTCATTGTTGTACCATCATTGGTTTTCATTACTGCTTTTTTCAATTCATTTTTTCCGATTGAAACATATAATAAAATGGTATGATAATCTGCCTCGTCGGGATTGGTAGGGTAAAGTTTGATTACATGAACCTTTTCACCGTTGAAGGTGCTCGCTTTTTCATATTTGTTTTTAAACCCGTTTTCCCATATTGTCATGAGCTTTTTGGGATTCATGCTCTCTTCATCATCACTTGTGTAGGATTCATAAACAGATTTTTCTTCATTAATTACAGTCCAAGTTTTTTTGCCATCTGAGAGCAAGGTGATGTCTCCGTAGGTTGCGAAGTACTTACTTCCTTTGACCCATCCTTTGCCTTTTTCGCTTTCATTAACTCCCGTAGAACTGTTTTTGATGTTGGCATTAAATTCAACATAAAACGTTTCTAGTTTTTTCATTGAGCTTGACAGCGTATTCAAAATGTCTTGAGATTGACTAGTCTGCGACATTATGGACGAAGACGCAATAATAAACGTAAACAGAAGTGTAAAAAATTTCATAGTGATTTATTTCTATGCAAATATCATAAATTATGCCAAACAAAAAAACAATATAATTTACCTTTCTTACATGTATTTTCACTTCTAGCTGCTCCAAAGTTTGTTCAATTGGTTTTTGTTGGTATCTTTGCACCCTTAAACATTTATAAACCGGGGTTTCGTACCCCAAATTGTAACAATTATGTCAACACGAATTCGTCTTCAAAGACACGGTAAAAAAGGAAAACCATTTTTTCATATTGTAGCTGCAGATAGCAGGTCAAAGAGAGATGGTCGATTCATTGAAAAATTAGGAACGTACGATCCTACAAAAAATCCAGCAATTATTGAGCTTAATTTTGAAAGCTCACTTAGCTGGCTGCAAAAAGGTGCTGAGCCATCTGATACAGCGAGAGCAATTTTGTCTTATAAAGGTGTTATGTACAAGAACCACCTTTTGAAAGGTGTGCTGAAAGGGGCACTTACAGAGGCTGATGTTGAAAAGAAATTTTCAGCATGGTTGTCTGAAAAAGAGGCTAAAATCGCAAAGAAAGCCTCAGACCTTGACAAGAGCTCTGTAAAATCGAAAGCAGATAAATTAAAATTAGAAACCGAAGCAAAAGAGGCAAGGGCTGCGGCGATCATCGCGAAGAACACTCCTGAGCCAGAGGAAGTTGTTGAGGAAGCGCCAGCTGCCGAAGCTGCAACAGAAGAAGCACCAGCTGCCGAAGCTGCAACAGAAGAAGCACCAGCTGCTGAAGCTGCTTCAGAGGAAGCGCCAGCTACCGAAACTGCTCCAGAAGAAGCACCAGCTTCAGATGATGATAAAAAAGACGCTGCTGCAGAATAGCAGAATATGCATCTTAAAGATCATTCCTATATAGGTAAAATTGTGAAACTCCACGGATATAAAGGTGGAGTTTCTTTGTATATGGACGTTTCTAATCCAAATGCGTATACGGGTCTGAAGTCTATTTTCATACAACTTGACGGTATTTTAACGCCTTTCTTTATTAAGGCATTTAAGCTGAAGAATAAGGGTTTTGTTGCGCTTCACTTTGAAGGGGTTGATTCAGAGGCTAGCGCCAGGAACTTGATTGATAAAAAAGTATTTATACCATCCTCTCAGCTACAGGAGGCAGACGAAACGAGGTTTTTGGGACACGAGCTAATTGGTTACAAAGTAATGGATCAAGCAAAAGGAGATTTGGGTGTTTTGGTTCAAGTTTTAGAGCAAAAAGGAAATCCTTTATTTGTGGTAGATCGTAATGGATTAGAAATCCTTTTGCCGGTTTTTGAAGGACTGTTAATATCAATCGACACCCCTAAAAAACAAATGCTCATCAATGCTCCAGAGGGTCTTGTAGATTTATACCTAAAGTAAACCTAAACAAATTTTCATTCTGATAATGCGACGCACGGAAGCGTCAATCGTTTTTTTCATGTCTGCGTTGCTATACGCAGTCATGATTTCAAGATGCGCTTTCCTTGCATCAGCGGGCATTAGTAGTATGTCACATCCTGCTGCAATTGCCTTTGTGTTGTTATTCGGAACATTTCTAACACCTCCCATATTCATGGCGTCAGTGACGATGAGCCCTTTGAAATCAAGGCTATCTCGGAGTAATTCGTGCACGACCTTTCTTGAGCAAGTGGATGGAAGTCCATTGGTAGAAAACATGTCGTTATTCTCGATTGCAATGTGCGCAACCATGATTGAAAGTACACCATCCTTTATGAGAGGTGGATAGTTTTGAATCTCTTTAAGTGG